>JBIKWV010000531.1:0-4329 GCA_044356135.1 Elainellaceae cyanobacterium | reverse complement strand
TCCGCGTGTGGGCGCAGCCCCCAAAACCCCTCGTAGCTCGTACCAGCGAAGATCTTGCACCAGAAACTAAAACCTTGATTCTGCCGCCGCAGAGCGGCGGCAGAATCAAGGTTTTAGTTTTTCTTTAAGCAAGGTGCAAGATCTCAGCTTTGGAATTTGGTAGCAGGACGTACACCGCTGGCTAGAGAAAACCTGTAACGTGAGCCAATCTTCCACTGTTTTCAACCGTAGGTGCGGCTCATGTCACCAGAGGCTCAAGCGTTTCTCCCTACTTTTGTATCAGAGTCCTTTTATTACTGGGCATCTGTCTTTATGCTGATCATCCACGCCGGGTTTCTGGCGTATGAGGGCGGCGCATCACGCGTCAAAAATGTCCTCGCAACGATGGTCAAAAACCTGATCACGCTGGCAAGTGTCGGTCTGGCATTTTTCTTCTTTGGCTGGTGGGTGTACAACGCTTTCCCACTGTTTCCTGTTGCAGGCGGTATTCTTGGCCCCTGGACGAATCCAGAGGTGAATGAAACCGTGAAGGCTGCAATGGTATATGTTGAAGCTTCCTACCCCTGGTCGTCGGCTCTCGCCCCAAACAACGCCGACCATATCACGGGTGTTTTCTTCTTCGCCTTTGCGCTATTCGCCATGACTACGGCCTCGATCATGTCTGGTGCTTTGATTGAACGAGTCAAGATCGGCGGCTATATTGTACTTTCGATTATTCTGGGTGGCTTCACCTGGGTGGTTGCTGCCTCCTGGGGCTGGAACTATTATGGTTGGTTGTTTACAAAACTGGGCTACCACGACTTTGGCTGCGCGGGTGTTGTCCACGGTGTTGCCGCTTTCTTTACCCTGGGTGTGTTGATTAACCTCGGTCCTCGGGTTGGTAAGTATGATCCCCAGGGCAAGCCCCGGCAAATTTTGCCCCACAACCTGCCGCTGACGATGGTGGGTCTGGTTCTGATCTTTGTCGGTTTCTATGCTTTTCTTGCGGCCTGCATGATCTTCCTGCCGGGATACGAGGGTGAAACAACCATTTATGGAACGCCAATGACCCTCGCCTCGATCGGTGTCAGCACCACCATGGCGCTGGCAGCGGGTCTCGTGGCTGCTTACATTTCCTCTAAGGCTGACCCTTTCTACACCATTTCTGGTGGTCTGGCGGGTATCATCGCGTCGGGTGGCGGTATGGATATCTATCACCCCGCTGTAGTGATGGTGATTGCCTTCATCGGTGCCTATTTCATGCCGAAAGTTGCGACCTTTGTGGAGAACAAGGGGATTGACGATGCAGTAGGGGCGATTGGGGTTCACGGCTGGTGTGGAATTCTGGGGGCGATCGCTCCGGGAATTGCGGCGGCTGGTTTTCCCCAGGGAGAGAACATTCCTGCGATCAACCTGGGAGCGCAACTGTTGGGCGTTTTCCTGTTCACGGTTGTCCTGGGCTTTATCCCTGGTTATGGCTGTAGCTGGCTTCTGAAGCGGTTTGATCTGCTGCGAGTTTCTCCTGAGGAGGAGGTCGAAGGGCTTGACCTGGCGGATCTTGGCGTTGAAGGGTATCCCGAATACGCGACCTATGCTTACTTGAATGAGCGGCTTCCGGTTAAAAGTGCTTCTGGTCGAGAGTTTGCAGCGGAGTAAGGAGAATTTTATGAATATCAGTCCCCTGGTTGCATTTTTCAACCCCAGCCCGTTCAGCACGCACACCGAGTTTCTGGAGGTGAAGGGTCCGTTTTACACTTTCTCTCACCAGCCTGGAGTCATTGCCTTTCTGCTGATTCTGTGTGCGTTGGGTTCTCTCTACTTTGTCTATGCCTCGTTTGTGATTAAGAAGGGTGCTCCATCTCCAAAGAGTCCCGTAATTCTGGGGATCCTGCTGGCGTTGGGGATGGCTTCAACTGCCGATTCGATTTATCAGCAGTATCAGAAGCAAAGTAATCCTTCTCGCGTGGCGCAGAGTACCAGACACTCGACGGTCACTGCAAACCGCTCTTCCGATGCAGGGCTGCTGAAGTCGCTGGCGCTGCTGGGAATGGTGGGTGGTTCTGCCGCTCATCGTTCATCGCAGAAGACCCGATTGAAGAGCCGTCGGGGCCGTCGATAGGCGATTGACCTGAGCCACTTTAATCTGAAAGGAGCGCCACTTGCTGAGCAGGTGGCGCTCCTTTCGGTGATACTAAGGAGATTTCTACGAAAGAATTAATCGTCGTGTGGAGGTCTCCCCCGCGGTGTACGCACAAGTCCGCCGAATGAGTATTTGCCTGGTTTGATCCCCCCTGACACCCCTTACACCCCCAGGGGGACATAAGGGGGGAACTGGATCGGAAGTCCCCCTTTTTCCCCCTCAAGGGGGCAGGGGGTGTCAGGGGATTGAGGGGGATCTCAAGCCATTTGCCGTAGTTGGGATGTTTTGTGTGTACACGGTAGCCGTGCAGAGGGGGAGACCTCCACACGACCCAGGTAAGGGACTTTATTTTGTTGCAAGCCCCTTAGCGGAGGAAACTGCTCATCAGCCAGAGGATAATGAAGGTGAGCAGGGCGGCGAAGGTGTCAGAACTGAGGTTAATGGCGGCAAGCTGGGAGGTCAGCAGGGTACTGAGCTGGAGGCCCACCAGGATCCCCAGAATCAGCCCCACCAGGCTGAGCAGGAAGGCGCGGCCAAATTTGCGCTCTTTGCGGTTCAGAAAGTAGAGGCTGAAAGCAAAGCCAATGGCCAGAGCAACTGAGGGCGCACCCAGGCTGACCAGACTTGCGCCCGCAAAGAGACCCGCAGGCCACAGGATGTCGTTGCGGGTGGGGGTGTCCAGGAAATTTTGTAACCAGCCAGGTGATTGATTTATCGGAGTTGGGGGAAAACTAGGAGCAGGCTCCACAGATTTTTCTGGGAAGCGAATTCCGTCAGGAACCTTGATTTTGCCCTCCTGACGCAGCCGCAGCCGATCCATTAATATGGCATCGTAGGCGGCCTCGACAGCCTCAATGGTTTGGCGATCGCCGCTATGTTCCTGCAGCAGCCGACTGCGGGCCTCCTGAATCTCTTCAAACGTAGAGTCTTCAGTAACCCCCAGTCTGTCGTAGTGACTCAACTCACTCATCGATAAACCTCCAGACGACCCCCACTATGGTCGATTATGATCAGGAACGGTGAATATCGGCAATAGCTGTTAAACTAAATCTGCCTCTAAGTCTGCCAGCTTAGGGATACAACTTCTGACCGATCCAATACCCTGTTAGCCAATAGTGTAACCGTCTGCCCCGCCTCTGCGTATAGTGCCCCTATAAAGATATTAGAAGTGCATCATCCCCCAAAATTTTACGAAGCTCTTTGCATCATGAATTTCTATGCTGATAATTGAACTGGTGGCTGCTTAATATAGTTAGTTGAGTTTCTTCTACTATTGTGCATCAATCCGCTGCTGAGGATATGATTCTCGTCCAGCATCGCCACTCCTAAGCCCACGTTATCCCCTCCTCAACACAAGGATTATTCTCATGGCCTCAGCCAAGATTCTCGTCGTTGATGATGACCCTGCGATCCGCACCCTGATTCATCGATTCCTGTCAAAGCATAGTTACCAGGTAGAGTCTGCCGAGGATGGTAAGACTGCCCTGGCGATGTTCGAGCAATTCAACCCCGATCTGGTGATCCTGGATGTGAACTTGCCTGACGCAACGGGCTATACCCTTTGTCAGGATATGCAGACACGCACGGGCGTCTTTGTGCTGATGCTGACCAGCCGCGCTGATGAAGCGGACAAGATTCGCGGCTTTTCACAGGGTGCAGACGACTACATTACAAAACCTTTCAGTTTAGGTGAACTGGAGGTTCGGGTCGGCGCAATTTTGAAGCGTCAGCGTCCGGTGACAACTGCGGAGCAGCAGTGTCTTGTATTTAATGGCCTGTCGATTGACCCGGTGCGCCGTGAGGTGACGCTGAATGGCGATATGGTGCCATTGACGGCACTGGAGTTCGACTTGCTGCACTTTTTGGCGAGCCACCCTGGTCGGGTGTGGCGACGGGCGGAGCTAATCCAGAAGGTTTGGGACTACGAGTATGTGGGTGACCAGCGGGTGGTAGATGTTCACATCGGGCAGATCCGCAAGAAAATTGAGATCGATACGAGCCAGCCTGCACTGATTCAGACGGTGCGGGGGGTTGGATATAAGTTTGAGGCACCGAATATGGTGGCGGATGCTTCGGCTTCTTAGGTTGGTTCCTGTTTAGGATTACGGAGGAAAAAGCGCGGCTTCGCCGCGCTTCTATTTTGGAGCCTCATACGGAATCCGGCTATAAAGTAGCGGTTTGTTTTTGTTGAGATGCGCGCAGCGCGCATC
>JBIKWV010000530.1:0-4332 GCA_044356135.1 Elainellaceae cyanobacterium | reverse complement strand
ACTCTTTGGGTGTTGGTGGGGGCGCCCCCCCCCCCCCCCCCCCCCCCCCCCAAAAACCATCAACACTTCTAGAACAACACCAATTGGGGATATCGCCGTGCTACAGGTGTGGGGGACGCTGATTATTCTGTTCATTTGCCCAGTGCTGGGCGGTCTGCCGCTGATCCGGTGGATTGTCTACGGCCTCACCCGACAGGACTTGAGACGAGTGGGCACCGGGAACGTCAGCGTCTCGGCGGCTTTTTATCACGGGGGACGACTGGCGGGGATATTGGCGATCGCCTCCGAAGCCTTCAAGGGAATTGCGGCAGTGTTGCTGGCGCGGTACTTCTTTCCGGGACAGCCCGTCTGGGAAATTGTGGCACTGATGGCGCTAGTCATGGGGCGCTACTGGTTTGGCAAAGGGGCGGGCACGACCAACGTCGTCTGGGGAATTGTGGCCCATGACCCGGTCAGTGCCGGGTTGATCTTTCTGATCAGCTTGATTAGCTTTACCATTTTGCGAGAGCGAAAATCCGGGCGACTGGCGGTACTGGTGCTGCTGCCTGTAATTACAGCGCTGCGGCATCCGGCAGATGGACTGCTGGTGTGGGCCACGGTGACGCTCAGCGTGTTACTGGGTTGGATTTATCAGAAGATTCCCGACGACCTGGATTTATCCAGTCGGGAGGCACAACGGGGGTCACAGCAGATGTTCAAGTTTTTCAGGGGCGATCGCGCCCTCCTCTCCCTGGATCAACCATTAAAGGTCGAGAAGGTAGGAGCAAAGGCGGCGACGCTATCCTACCTGAAGCGCAAGGGGTATCCGGTGCCCGATGGATGGGCGCTGCCGCCGGGGGATGATCCGGCTCCATTAATTGAGCGGGTGTCGCCGACGGGGGACAGTCCCGTGGTGGTGCGATCGTCTGCCATTGGTGAAGATTCGGAGACGGCTTCGGCGGCGGGGCAGTATGAGTCGATTCTGGATGTCACCAGTCCAGTGGCATTAGAGCAGGCAATTCTGCGGTGTCAGGCGTCCTACAATCTGCCGGGTGCGGTGCAGTATCGGCATGACCGTCAGCTTCGAGAGCAGGGCATGACCGTTCTGGTGCAGACCCAGGTGCAGGGGGTGTTTTCGGGGGTGGCCTTTAGCCGCGATCCCGTTAGCCGTCAGGGGGAAGCGGTGGTGATCGAGGCGCTGCCGGGAGGTGCCAGTCGGGTGGTGTCCGGGCGGGTGACGCCGGAGCAGTATCGGGTGCTGGTGCGTCCGGAGGAGATGGGCGAAACCTGGGTGCTGCCGGAGGCGGTGAAGCTGCCGATGGAGGGTGAGGGGGATGTACCGCCCCGGTTAATTCAACAGGTGGCTTATCTGGCGCGACATCTGGAGGGACTCTACTACGGGGTGCCGCAGGATGTGGAGTGGACGTTTGACGGGCAGCAACTCTGGCTGTTGCAGTCGCGCCCGATCACGACGATGTTCCCCATCTGGACGCGCAAGATCGCAGCGGAAGTTATTCCTGGCTTCATTCGTCCGCTCACCTGGTCGGTGAATCGTCCGCTCACCTGTGGCGTGTGGGGCGAGATCTTTACCGTGGTGCTGGGCGATCGCGCCCGGGGACTCGACTTCAACGAAACCGCCACCCTGCACAATTCTGCTGCCTACTTCAACGCCACATTATTAGGCGAAATTTTCCTCAGAATGGGACTGCCCCCGGAGAGCCTGGAGTTTCTGACGCGGGGGGCCAGGTTCAGCAAGCCGCCGCTGACCTCGACGTTGCGCAATGTGCCGGGACTGCTGCGGCTGGTGCGGCGAGAGATGCGGCTGGAGCAGGATTTTGAGCGGGATTGGCGTCAATGGTTTCAGCCGGGACTGGCAGAACTGGCGCAGCAGCCGATGGCGGAGTTGGACGCGCGCGGGGCTTCGCCGTTACCGCAAGGGTCGCTCCTCTCCCGCATCGACCAGATCCTGGCACTGCTGCGACGAGCCACCTACTACAGTATTCTTGCACCGCTGAGTCTGGCGGTCAGACAGGGAATTGCCAAAGTTCCAGAAGCAGAGTTAGACAATGGGACATCGCCAGAGGTGGCGTCGGTGCGATCGCTCCAGTCCCTTGCTGTCGCAGCGCGAGAAGTGATTGCAGTCTCAGAGGCGGCTCCCCAGGAGGTGTTTACTCAGTTGGCGAGTTCTCCCGATGGGCAAAAAATTCTGCAGCGGTTTGACCAGTTTTTGCAAGAGTTTGGCTACCTCAGCGATGTGGGGACGGATATTGCGGTGCCCACCTGGCGGGAGGAGCCGGAATCGGTGCGATCGCTGTTCACCCAGTTTGTGCTGAATCCGTCAACACCTTCTGTCCGACGTTCACCATCCCAAAAAGCGCAGAAACTCCAGCGCCGACTGGATCTCAAGGGGCGAGTGACAACGGTGTACAGTCAACTGCTGGCGGAACTGCGATGGAGTTTTGTGGCGCTGGAGCAGAGGTGGTTAGAAACGGGAGTGCTGGGGCAGCCCGGAGATATTTTCTTCCTGGAGTTTGAAGAAATTCGGCAGTGGGTAGAGGGTACAACTCCTAAGCTGCCGGAGCGGGTGAAAAACCTGGTGGAGAGAAGGCGATCGCAGTACGAGACTGATCAGCAGCAAACCCCAGTTCCCATCCTGGTATATGGCAATGATCCGCCACTATTGAATGCGCCCGCATTCTTCACGGGAGAATCGAGCAGTCGCCAGTTGCGGGGCATCGGGGCGAGTCCGGGACAGGTAGAGGGGCAAATTCTGGTGCTGAAAACGTTACAGAATGTGCCCGCGATTGACCGTTCCACAATCCTGGTGGTGCCGTTTACAGATTCGGGCTGGGCACCGCTGCTGGCGCAGGCCGGTGGCATTATTGCCGAGGTGGGAGGCCGACTGTCTCATGGGGCAATCATTGCCCGTGAGTATGGCATCCCGGCGGTGATGGATGTTCACAATGCCATGCAGCAGCTATCTAATGGGCAGTGGGTGCGGCTGGATGGGCAGTCGGGGGTTGTGGAATTGCTGTAGGGGTTTCGCGGCGTACTTAATTTTAGCGCCAATTTTTCTGAAACGCTGGCGCTGCAAGCGTTTCAGAAAAATTGGCGCGAGTTAGTCACAAGCCCAGTTCATAAAGAGATGACCTCGCGCTCACGCCATCTCTGTGATAGTTGTGTGAAGGTTGATCCGTAATCTTGCGGTCATCAGGCCAACTATTTTACAAAGGATCTCAGGGAAAACCATATGCGCTAATGCCCACCGCTCACCATACCCAGGTTGGCTAATAGCGTCGTCACTGCATAAGGGATCAGCTATCTGCTGCGAGTATCTTTTTATTCATCTCATCCAAGAATTAACTTTCCTACCAATCCTCTCATCAATTACAGTCCTTTTCGTCCTGTTGAGGTACGGGGTGTAGGAGTGGATCCCCCTTGAGGGGGGCAGGGTGTGTTCCCCTGCATGGGGCACTGCCCCCACCCCCCGTACCTCAACAACATACAAAACGCTGTAACTTTCCTCTTTTCAATTTAAGGTTGTAGCCATGTCGGACTCACTCCCGCTGCTGGGGGCAGGTTTATCCCTGCCGCAGGCTTCGTTTGGGCAATTCCCCCCGTTACCCACTTCGTCTCACTTATCCAGTCAGTCTGTGGGGGGGCAAAACTTTTTGTTCATTGACTCTAGCGTTAGCAATATTGAATCACTAATTCAGGGTTCTCTTGCCAGCAGAGTTTTTGTTTTGGATTCGAGCCGCGACGGCATCGAACAAATCGTCAGTACGATCGCCCAATATCAAGATATTGCGAGTATCCATATCGTCTCTCATGGAAGTGCTGGCAATATTCAACTGGGCAATACGGCGTTGAACAGCCAAACTCTACAGAATTACGCCCAGGATTTACAGCGCAGTGCAAAAAGTCTGGTTCCTGGCGCTGATATTTTGTTTTATGGCTGTGAGATTGGTTCAGGAGAAGCAGGAAACAGGCTGCTGCGATCGCTTCAGCAACTCGTTGGCGCAGATATTGCCGCTTCTGACGACCTCACAGGTAATGCCACTCTGAATGGAGATTGGGACTTAGAGGTTAACCTCGGCTCGATTGAATCGAGTCTGGTCTTTGACCAGCAAACACTGCAAAACTATGATGCTGTCCTCCCCTTTCTAAGTGATCTGCCCTGGACATCCGTCACCAATGGTTGGGGACCTGTAGAGCGCGATCGCAGCAACGGTGAGCGACCCGCAGGTGATGGCCGCACGATGACCCTGAATGGCGTTACCTATGCGAAGGGGTTAGGGGTTCACTCCGACTCAACGATTACCTATGCGTTGGGTGGAGCTTACACGCGATTTA
>JBIKWV010000018.1:0-14718 GCA_044356135.1 Elainellaceae cyanobacterium | reverse complement strand
TGAAACGCTGACTGCGTCAGCGTTTCAGAAAAAATCGGCGCTAGAATCAAAGATGCCGCGAAACGCCCTCTGCGAGGGCGGTTCGCGGCCCGCTAGGAAAATTAGTCAAAACTCCAGTTGTATACGTTCCGGAGAAAATTTTCATGGAAACCAAAAAGCCTCAGAATACTTGGTTCTGAGGCTTTTTGGTTTAACGCGCCCTGGAGGACTCGAACCCCCGACATCAGGTTTTGGAGACCTGCGTTCTACCAACTGAACTAAGGACGCAGATGAACTGGATGGCGATCGCCCTCTCGGCTTTTACTCGCTTTTCCAGTGTATCAGGTCGCCGTCAGCAATCAGCAAAATGCTTTCAAGCAAATGATCTGAACGCTGAACGCGGCAACAGGCATTTTACCTGCTGACGGCGTGCAAAGTTCTAGATTTCGCGGTCGAAACGCTGCTTCAGACGGGTTGCCTTACCCACACGATTGCGCAGGTAGTACAGCTTGGCACGACGAGCCTTACCGCGACGCAATATCTGGATGCTGGCAACACGGGGAGAATGGAGCAGGAATACCCGCTCAACGCCCACACCCTGGAAAATCCGGCGAACGGTGATGGTCTCGCTAATGCCGCCGTTGCGCTTGGCGATGACGGTGCCCTCGTAGGGCTGGACACGCTCTTTGCCGCCCTCCTGGATACGGACGCCCACTTTCACGGTGTCGCCGACATGGATAATGGGCAGATTGTCTTTAATATATTCCGACTCAATTGAGCGGATAATTTCCTGTGCGTTCATAGTCGTTCAGAAAAACTCACAATCACTAATCATAGCTTGGGTGTGGCGTTCCCGTCTAGAGCCTGTCCTGCGGAAAATCTCACCGTGCCACTGTCTAAAGACCATTGCCTGCAACGAAGGCTGCCAGTTTCTCTGAAGTCAGCCATAATACCCATAGAAATCCGGTTATTGCACGACTTCTGTGTATCTGTGTAATAGAACCTGGGAGATTTCTGCAAAAGAAGTTAGCCGTTGTGTAGGTGGTTCCCCCCCTCAGCGGGGGAACCACCTACACAACGCAGGTAGATTCATTGCTGGAAATTTCCCTAAAAGACAACTCCGCAGTCTCCCTAAAAACAATGTCCCTGGGTCGTAATAATATCTCAAAATCTGCCCTGATTGCGATCGCCACTGCGATCCCACTGCTGACGCCGCTCCAGATTGACCCCGTACAGGCTCAGCAGAGGAGCGTATCCGAGCTTCAAAACGCCCTACAGACGGCCGTCTGTCAGAATGACTGGAATCAGGCGCTTCAGCTAGCCGGAAATCTCATCGGAGCCGATGGGATCTCAGCCGACTACCGTGCCCAACTCATGGAATACCGCACCCAACTGCGCTCCTGGCGAGATGCAGGAGCCAGAATTGCCAACCTTCCCAACTGCCAGAACACTCCGCCTGTTGCAGCCACCCCTATTCCTGCCCCCCAACACTCCAGTGCCGCAAATTGGGAACGGGTTGCGGAGTCACTGAATGGAGGGGAGGTGGGTAGAAACTCACCGTTTGTCCCAACTACTCCATCCAGCACAAGCAGCATTCAGAACAGGAACAGCGGTCAAAACGGCGTATTGTCCCGTGCCCAGCAGTGCAACCAGGTGAGCAGGATTATTAGCCCCGCCATGAATGAAACTGGACGACTGGTTCAGAACTCGTCACCTCAAAATGTGGTGCAAACGATTCAGCAGGCAATCGAACTGGCCGAACAAACCCGGACTGGATTGCAGGCCATCAGCTTGACTGACCCCAGTCTCCGCAGCAGCCAGCAGCAGCTCATCGCCAACTACGGCAACCTGATCCCAACCTCAAGGGCAATCATCTCAGCTTTTGAAAGAAGGGATCAGGCGGGTGTGATGAGCGCCCTCAATACCCTGATTCCGATTGCCGAACAGGAGGCGGTGATTATCAGGGCAATCGTGAATTACTGCGGATCATCCCCCGCTTAAAGCTGACTCCGAGCCTTCAACTGCAAATACCGATCCACCAGTTGATCGCTGATCTGATCCGCAGGCGCATCCAGTACCAGAACACCTTGCTTTTTCAGCTTTGCCAGTGCAAGCTGTCTCTGATTCAGCAGGTCAAGGGCAACAGCTCGACTGTAGGCAGCGGGAACGTTCTCAGTAGCAGTAGCGGCTCTCACATCCACCTGGGGATCGCGCAAGGTCACACAGAAGGGCAGGTAACGGGGGGTCAGCCGTCCCATCGCGGTGAGCAGCTCACTGGAGGCCGTCTCATCCACCAGGTCAGTGAGCAGCACCACCAGGGCGCGGCGAGTCTGCTGGGCGGTGGCAGCGGTGACGGCTCCCAGGTAATCGGGTTCCAGCAGCGCAGGCTGAATTGGGGTGAGGCGATCGATCAGTTTAGCCAGTTGGGCCTGACCGCGTTCCGGCGGCACCCAGAGGTGCATCTGTCGATCAAAGACGCCTAAACCAACGCGATCGCCCCGGTTCAACCCCGTCAGCGCCAGCGCCAGTGCCGCATTCATTCCCCAGTCAAACCGAGCCAGTCCGCGCACCTGAGCGGTCATCAGGCGGCCTCGATCCAGCAAAATAATCAGGGTTTGCTCCTGTTCTGGTTCGAGAACTCGTACATAGGGGCGATCGCGCCGTGCGGTCGTCTTCCAGTCGATAAAGCGGGGATCGTCCCCCTGACTGTATTCCCGCAGTTCGGTGAATTCCGTGCCCATCCCCATGCGTCTGGCTTTGCGGATGTTGCCAGTCGTTTGTAGGGTGAGGCGGATAGAGAGCGATCGCAGCCCTACCAGATCAGGATAAACAGCAGCTTTTGTCGCTTGGGGAATTCGCCATTCGTGCCACGCTAATCCCCAGGCTCCCCGCTGCCGAACCTGGAGATTGCCCCAGTTGTATTCCCCCCGCTGTCGAGGAAAAACCGTGTAGGAAGCGTTTTCAGACTGTCCTTTCTCCAGGGAAAGGAGCAATACAGGCGGATTTACAGCAAAGGCAAGGGGATAGTCGTCGCGGATTTGAACGACTGCGGGGGATTTGGGTGACGCTACATGAATCTGAATGGGATTGTCTCGCCCAATCGAGAGTTTGTTCAGGGGGGCACGACTTACCGTTACCCGGTTTCCTCTAACGCTCTGATCATCGGCGATCGCCAGCACTAGCACCACCGCATCGTAGGCCAGCGTTAGCCCGATCGCCGTACCCAAAGCACCAGGGCGATCGCCCCAGAAAGTTGCTGTGGTCAGTCCCACAGCGGTACCAATCAGCAGCAGTTGATAAAGTCGAGCAGCGGGAATCATCAGGCTTACCTCGGTACGGCCACCTGGCCAAGGAGCGAGGCAATGATGCCATCGGCCTGGAGTCCATCGAGTTGGGCTTCGGGGCGCAGCATGATGCGGTGACGCAGGAGGGGGAGGGCGATCGCCTTGATATCATCTGGTGTCACGTAATCCCGACCGTTCAGCCACGCATGGGCTTTGCTGGCCTGGAGCCACGCCACAGCGGAACGGGGAGACGCCCCCAGGGACAGATCCGGGTGCTGGCGCGATTTTTGCACCAGATTCAGCAAGTAGTCCACCAGGGCGTCGGTGACCTGCACCTGACGCACGGCCTGACGTGATCGCAGCACCTCCTCCACCGACATCAACGGCGACAGTTGGGATAAATCCTGTCGTCGCGTTTGCTGGCTCGCCTGGGCATTCATCAACATTTGCCGTTCGGCTTTGGGTTCGGGGTAATCCACCACCAGCTTGAACAGAAAGCGATCGAGCTGCGCTTCTGGCAGGGGATAGGTGCCCTCGAATTCCAGGGGGTTCTGAGTGGCGATCACCCAGAACAGATCGGGCAGGGGCAGGCTTTCACCATCCAGGGTGACCTGCTGTTCTTCCATTGCCTCCAGCAGTGCTGCCTGGGTTTTGGGTGGGGTGCGGTTAATCTCGTCAGCCAGCAGGATCTCTGTGAAAATTGGCCCCCGTTTCAGGGAAAAACTGCGGGTGTTGAGGTCAAAGATATTAATGCCGAGAATGTCAGACGGCAAAATGTCTGGGGTGAGCTGAATCCGCCGAAAGTCTGCCTGCACGAGCTGTGCCAGCACTTTCACTAGCAAGGTTTTTCCGGTTCCGGGCACCCCCTCCAGAATGACGTGACCACCGCAGAGCAGCGCCACCAGAAGTTGACGAACCAGTGCCGTTTGTCCAACAACGGTTTTGCTGAGCGCCTGGGAAAGTGTAGCAAAGGAGGGAGCAGTATCTATCATGGGGAGCCTTTGGCGACCGGATGGGGAGGAATCAGGGCAGATGCCGACGTACATTCTGTACACTTTTCAACCAGCGTAGCAAGTCTCGTTCTCCAATGCGGCGCTGCCGAGCCACGGGAACCAGCACCTCGTGAAGTTCCTCAGCGGGTCTTCCAGTTTGCTGAGTCCATGCCTGTACCAGGGTTTCTGATTCCACGGGAATTGTACCCAGACCGAGCGATCGCTGCACCGTCATCTGCTCCGCCTTGCCAATCGTTTGCAGCACAAACTCACTGCTTTCCGCTTTGTTCAACACAGACCCCAGCGCCTGGATGTAGGCTTCACTGTTGTCAGTTTTGGGGGATGCAATCGCCTCCGCCCGTCCCAACCGCCGATTCTGCCCCCAGACCGCCACCAGAAAAATCACCCCCGCCTGCACGCCCAGCAACAGCAGCGGTGTATTTGCCAGATAGCTGATCCAGCTTCCCCCTGTTTCTTGCTCCACCGCTTCCTGGTCTTTGTAGCCGTGGATAAATTCGTCCACCCACAGAGGATGGCCTGTTTCCCGCACAAGCGCTGTGAGAAATGGGAAGTTACCCGGTTCGTCCTGATAGGCGTTCGCCGCCAGGTGGGGGGTAGATGCAAAGATAATTTTGCCCTTGCCAATCGGCTGTTCCCAGACAATTGGCCCGTAGGAATCGCTCAATAAAACGTTGGTTTGGGCATTAGAAGATCGGCCATTGGCACGCCGTCGTGTTTCAACTTTGACCCTGCCCTCTGGACTGTTGAAAAACGAGGTGAAGGGGGCGGCGGTGACGGGCGATCGCTCCCCCAACAGCACAAACACATTGCCCCGCTTTACCCACTCATCATCCACCGATAAAAAATCGTTGAAGGTCGGAGAAACGCGCAGAATAGTAATTGGCTCCTTAGGGGCAGAAGCCACCGGAGACGGATCAAAGATGTCTTCGAGTGGACGACGCCACCGCTGAATCGGAATTCCCTGCGATTGCACACTGGAAAACCAGGCACCATAGCCGTCAGGAGAACGGTTGTAGGTGGAACCGCGCCGTAGTTCAGCGTTGTTGGGAGCGGCAAATAGGGATAGCAGCAGCAGGGCACCAAGGGCGATCGCCGCCAGGATAATCGGTTTCTTCTTCATGGGGTGTCGAGTTCCCGGTAAGCCTGCTGACAGCGATCGCACTCCTGTTGAGAAATGGCCGCATCGGCAAATTGCAGCCGCTCGTGGGTTTGAATCAATGTCTGGTAAGCGTTAGCGTGGGGTAAAGTTTGCACCAGATTCAGATACTCCCCATCGGTGCGACTGCCCTGGTGTAGCACCAGACCACTGTCGTTCAACCGTTGCAGGGCAGCCATATAAAGGGTACGGCAGGCTTCACGGTAGTTTCGCTGCTGGTAGGCAAGCTGCGATCGCGCCAGCCACTCCGTCACCGTCAGTACTTTTCGGGGAGCCGTTGTCGGGGCAGAACGACTCCGAGCAAACGTCCACGAGTCGAGGTAGGGGCTGAGCCATCGGTACAGCAACCACCCCAGCCACAGCACCAGTGCCGTCACCACAAACCAGAACAGCCCCCTGACCAACCACTCTGGAATCGTCCACCCCGGTTCACTGGGGGCATTATCCCGCTGCCGGAAGACCCACTCCAGCCATTCGCTGATCCGCCGCTGCAACTGGCGAAGTTCCCAATCAATGCTAGTTGTCTCAAAGTTGGTGGTGGTCATGGTCAGGCGGCAAGGTGCTGTTGGAAGAAGGCAAGCGTCCGGTTCCAGGCGTCGGTCGCCGCTGAGGGATTGTAGACTTCTGGACGAGTGTCGTTGAAAAAGGCGTGGTCAACATCGGGATAAACATGGACTTCGATGGAGCCGCCCGCCTGTTGGATGGCGGATTCGAGCGATCGCACTGCTGTCCCATCCACATAGTTATCCTTCTCGGCAAAGATACCCAGGACAGGGGCATTTAGCTTCGAGAAATCCGGATGCACATTTGGGTGAATGCCATAAAAATCTACGGCTGCGCCAATACTCGGACTCACCGTAGCCGCTAACAGCGCCAGTTGTCCACCCATGCAGAAGCCAACAACACCGATACGGTCACCCTTCACAGCCTCCTGGTTCAGCAAAAAGTTGACCGCCTGCTCCAACTCCTGAGCCGTCTCCTGGATATTCAGCGCCATCATCTTGCGGCCTGCCTCATCCGGTGAACCAGCCGCATCCCCCTTATAAAGATCGGGAGCCAGCGCCACGTAGCCTGCTGCCGCAAATCGGTCTGCCACCGATTGAATGTGCGGCACTAAGCCCCACCATTCCTGGATCACGATCACCCCTGGCCCGTGGCCCGCTGGCGGAACTGCGAGATAGCCCAGTCCTTGAATATTGGTTCCCATGAGTTGACTCTTTTCAGAAAATAATTGGTTATCTAAGCACCATTTTGCTCAACATTGGGCTGCCAGGGTAGCCAGTCCTCGTCAAGTGCTTGATCCAGCGTGAAGCAGGGTTCTTCAGGGATGAACCTGGGATTCAAGGCACTGGCTTTCAAGAGAAGCTTCCGACCATTCTGATACTGCTTAACAAAGATGCCTTGTAGAAATGGTTTCAAGCTGGGACTGGTATCCAATTGCTCCTGAATTTGCAACCGAAAGTTGGCTCCCTCCAGATCCCATCCTCTGAAACAATTTTTTCGTTCAGCTTTCCAGTATTGAATCTTGAGGAGATGTTCACAAAGCCGCATCAGATAGCTGGAAATTGCGTGTTTGTCACTCCTACCCAAACTTTCTATCTCCTCAATCAGGTTCTCCAGGTCAAGATGGTCAAAATCCTGCGATCGCAGTTTTGCCACTGTCTCTTCAATCCAGAGCAGGTAATCAGTGTCATACAGCGAAGCAGATTTTGCAGGAACTTCAGATTTCATCACTCAGCGCCTCTTCTAAACTGGAGACCCGTCGCATGAGCAAAATTATAGCCATTGCTCCTGGTTACGTCGGCAACGCTTTGGTCAACAGTGGAGCAGCCTGCAACAGGGTCTGGGTATAGGGGTGCTGAGGATGGGTAAAAATCTGCTCCGTGGTTCCCAGTTCCACAATTTTTCCGGCGTTCATTACCGCAAGCCGATCGCACAAGAACCTTGCCACCCAGAGGTCATGCGTGATGAACAGATAGGTCAGGTCAAACTCACGCTTCAGATCCAGCATCAGGGCCAGCACCTGCGCCTGAACGCTGGCATCCAGCATACTCACAGGTTCATCGCAAATTAACAATTTGGGACGGGTAATCAGGGCACGGGCGATCGCCACCCGCTGCTGCTGCCCACCGGACAGATCGCCGGGATAACGGTTGGCGTAGTCCTCAACAGGAGTCAATCCCACCCGTTCCAGCATCGCTGCTACCTGAGTCCTGGCTTCCTCCGGTGTTGCGAGGTGATGCACCAGCAGAGGATCCGCAATACTTGCACCCACCTTCATCATCGGGTTAAGGCAGGCGTGGGGATCCTGGAACACCATCTGCATCTGCCGCCGCTGCTGCTGCAACTCCTGGCGGGGGAGGTTGGTCAGATCCTTGCCCAGAAACTCAACTCGGCCCGCGCTGGGCGGAATCAGTTGCAAAATGGCGCGAGACAGGGTGCTTTTGCCACAGCCAGACTCGCCCACCAGTCCCAAAATCTCGCCTGCCCGAAGTTCCAGGTCAATTCCGTCCACTGCTTTGATGGCAGTATTTTTCTCAGGAGACAGCAGCCGAGAAATAAAGTTTTGCTCCAGGGTGTAATGCTTCTGGAGATTGTGCAACCGCAGGAGAGGAGGAGCTGTTGAGGATGGTTCCTGCTCAGTGGCTTTACCGCCAGCATGAAGATGAAAGGCAGCTTCTAGCAGCGATCGCGTGTACGGATGCTGGGCACTGTGCAACACCTCCTGGGTCTTACCCTGCTCCACCAGCTTGCCCTCGTACATGACGGCAACGCGATCGCAGTACTCCCCCACCATCGCCAGATCATGGGAAATCAGCAGCAGCGCCATATTCCGCTCCTGACAAAGGCGCGTCAGCTCCTGCAAAATCTGCGCCGAAATCGTCACGTCCAGGCTTGTCGTTGGTTCATCTGCCACGATCAGCTTCGGGTTCAGTAGCAGCGCCAGGGCGATCGCCACCCGTTGCCGCATCCCGCCGCTGAATTCGTGGGGGTACTGTGACCAGCGGCTGGCAGGAATTTTGACCGCTTCCAAAGTGGCGATCGCCCGTTCTTTGGCCGCCTTTTTGGAAAGATGGGGTTCGTGGGCCAGCAGCGTTTCCAGACAGTGGTCACCCACAGTCATTAGCGGATCCAGACGGGTCATGGGATCCTGAAAAACAAGGGCGATCGCCTCCCCTCGAAATTGCCGCAGTTCCGTTGGGGACAGATCGAACACCGATTTCCCCTGAAACGTCACCCGTCCCTCGATCTGGGTTGCCGCTGGCATTAACCGCATTGAGGCTCGACCCAGGGTCGATTTTCCGCAGCCCGACTCGCCCACCAACCCCAACCGTTCCCCTGCCCGCAGTTCCAGGGAAACCCCATCAACGGCCCATTGGGTTTCACCACCAGACCCACCCCGCTGGTGGGGATAAGCAACCCTCAAATTTTCAATGCGGAACAGGGGTTCGGTCATAGCTGGGAAAAGGGTAAGCGCAAAAGCGAAGCAAAGGTAGGAAACACCTACAAAGATCTCATATTAGGGATCTGCTGTTTAATAAAATCCCAGTTTTCGTTTGGCGCAGCTTCGCTCCACCAAACGAAAACTGGAATTTACTTTATAACAGGCTCCTTAGGTCATCGCCCTGGTTGCGAAGGGCTGGCGAACGCCCAGACCTTGTAGGTTTGCTGGTTTCCAGCAGCTTCGCCAGAAGATTACGAGTGAGCTGCTGGACAGCAGGGGTTGACCGAGGCAGGCGCAACTCCGGCGCATTGAAATCATCCAGTCCCCAGCTCCACTGAATCGTTCCAGTGGCAAACACGGTCGCGCCGCTGGATGCCGTGTAGACAGTGGCATCAGAATAACGGGTGCGTCCCCGATAAGGAAAAGGTGAACGAGCGACGCTTACCGTTCCTGGAGGACTGGAGGCCGCGATCCGATCCACCTCATACCCCAGTAAGCCCACAAGCTTATCACCCGCCTTTAAGCCTGTGTTCGTTAGCATCCACTCAGGGGCGGCGGCAGACAACGTGATGTCGCTATTCACCGGGTCTACGTCGTACATAACCCCCAGCAGTTCGGCTTCCGGGCGATTGATGGGGCGATCGCGCCAGCGGGTGGTGACGAGATTATCGTTGATGGATTGGCGATCGCGCAGGAAGGGATCAATCGGGGTGAACTCCTTGTAGGAAACAATGGTGCGATTGGGCGTCCAGTCCAGACGGCTCGGCTCCAAACGAATCTGCCAGTAGCAGGTGTTGGCTGAGAAAATGCCCAGACTGATCCCCGCATCCCTTGCTGCCTCCACATGGCGACGCATTTGCCAGGTCCAGTATTCGTCATGACCGACTACCAGAAATACCCGGTGCTTCAGTAACTGGTTGGGATCAGCGTGGGTTTCGATGTCGGTGTTGTAGGTGACGTCGTAGCCCTCCCGCTCCAGCCAGCGAACCATATTATATTCCCATCCTGAATTTGAAGTGCGACGCGGCGGTTGCACGTTCGTCAAAAACTCTCCAGCTCCAACGCCGTAGGCAGCGGCTGGATTCGGGCTGGGCGCATAG
Source organism: Elainellaceae cyanobacterium (assembly GCA_044356135.1). Taxonomy (GTDB): domain Bacteria; phylum Cyanobacteriota; class Cyanobacteriia; order Elainellales; family Elainellaceae; genus CAZVXA01. The sequence continues at coordinate 4,741 of JBIKWV010000018.1, read as the reverse complement.
GGGCGGTTGAAGGACACCTTAAATGCCTGCCTGCCACGACTATTAAATCGATACAGTGACTTACCGCCCCAATTGTTATACGCCTGAAATGTGGTGACACTGGATTGGAACAAAAAATCGGAGGCACGATTATCCTGCCGTACCACAAAGAGAATATAGCTTTGCTTGCCGCTACTTCCGGTCAATTTCGCCAGGTAAACGCCGCTGATCCATCCAGTCTCAGGTACTTTAAGCACATAGGGATCTTTCCAGTCACACTCGATTAGACCCGTTTCAGTATTAATCTGAGGCGGCGGTTGACGGGTACCAGAACGGGTGACAGCCTCCATGACCTGTCTCGCCCCTGCCCCGCCGTACCAGCCCATGCGAAAGATCTCAATGGTGTAGCGGGCATCCTGCGTGTTTACAAAAAGGCGAATTTCCTCGCCTACATTGACGCTCGTGAGAGAAGCATAGCCCTCAATCTCTTGTTGAATCGCAGGATCGGTCAAGCGCCAGGTCGTCGTACCAGGGAGGGTATTCTCCTCAGAGGTCGGATTTGTCAACGCAGGAGGAGAGGCGGCAGGGATGGCTCGACCACAAACGATAATGAAAAGAATAACCAGCAGTCCAATCGCCAGCAGTCGTACAAACTTCACACCAATGATTTCACCCCTAAAGGATCTTAACAAAGCGAACAGGCGTTTCCACGGTCGAAGGTGCGATCTCGAATTTTCTAAACTGGAATCACACCAGGATGCATGGATTAAGATTAGCGTTTCGGGTAGCCCGGTTAGTCAACGCTACAGCACTTCGTCATATCTGTTCAAGCCGCCCTTTTCGGTGACACTCTGTTCTGATCGCACCCCCTGAGTGACCCCATGATGCTCTCACAACCTGCACCCCATTCTCCCTCTTCTGCGGTTACCGCCGAGCTGATGATGCCCTTCACAGAACGCCTTTTGGGAGCAGCCGTATTTGACTTGAATGGTCTTCCCAGAGAGTATTTCGTTAACCTTGAAGAGGAGGAGGATGTGCACTGGGTTCAGGTCATCTTTCAATCGCTGGGGCTACAATCTCTGCTCGCCTCCTCGCTACAGTTGGAAGGCTTTCGCCATGTTGTGATTGACAGCAGCGATTGTTTTGCCGTTGTTGTGCGCCACAAGAGCGGTTACCTTTCCTTGTTATTGCAAAGACAGGGAACCGATCCCCTCTCAAAGTCGGTCATCCAGTGGGCACATGAGTTAGAACCGCATCTTCTGCGGGAAGACCCACGCTTCAAAGCAGTATAAATCCAAGGAAAGGGAAAGCTCGGCGGTGCCGAGCTTTCCCTTTCTCAAATACCGCTAAGCGCTTATCCAAAACCCAAATTTTGAAAGGCGCGACACTGTAACGTCGCGCCTTTCAAAATTTGGTTTTTTGGTTTTCGGATAGGCACTAACTGCCCGGTTGAGCCTGGAAGTTTCTGGGACCTTGATATCCGCTGGCTTCAGCAAGTTGTTCCAGGGTTTGGGTCCCCACCAGGAACCTGCCGTTGATTTCCCAACTGGGGAAGCCAAAGTCTTGCCCGGTTGCTTCTTTTACTTTCGGGGCGATCGCCTGACATTGAGCCGCCTGGTTGTTGGGGGCATCCTGCGCACACTCAACATAGTCAATCTGAGCAAACGCTTCTTTCCCAAACAGTTGCTTCTGGTCGTGACAGTGTGGACACCAGTAAGCGCCGTACATCTTTGCACCGACTGACTTGAGGTGTTTGGCCAGGGCGAGTTCTGCCTGAGTGGAAACGGTGGTGATCGGAGGGCCGAGTTGACGAGTTCTGTCAACACCCACATTGTTGGCACCTGCATAGACGGCCAGGGTTCCCGTCAAGGTCACGACCGCCACAATCACCCAAATAAACAGGAGTTGGCCCAAATCTTCCCAGGCGCGTCCCAGAAGGGTGAGTACAAACAGGCCCAGACTGAGACATGCTGACACAATGCAGTAGAGACAGACCTGCTTTAGCTGCGTTGCCAGAATGTACATCAGATAGCCACTGAAGACCGACATCGCTGTAGAGCCGACCAGCAAATAGAGCCAGGTCCAGTTTTCAATTTTCAGACGCAGGTCTTTGTTCTGTTCAGGGTTCACCGCCAGGGGAGCCAGCGCCATAATTCCCATACTGAAATAGGCCAGGAAGCCAAACAGTGTCAGGGGTTGACCAAACACGGTGGCGTAGGCACTGGTCAATACAGTGTCACACCCTCCCGTGGGGCAGGTGGTGGTTCCACCAAAGAATCGAGTGAGGGTGAGATAGCCTGTGCCCAATGCACCGACAGCGGCGATCGCCGCAATCAGATAGCGTGACCAGCGATGAATCCAGGGAATTTGACGTCGGCGGCTCATAACGGAGAAAAAGTTGCTTGACGGCAGAAGTCTTCTGACCTATCTATTCTGGCTCAAACTGCCCAAAGTCGGTCAAAATTTGTCGGGAATTCTGAAGATGGCCATGCGCGACTTTGTCCAATAAGCAAGGATTCTTGTGGAGCAGGCATCTTGCCCGCCCGGAACTGATGGGACAAGATGCCTGCTCCACGGGAGATAGCCTAAAGTCACGCATCGGGTTAGGTAGAGCGTGGCTGAAAGGATCAGTCACCGATACCAACAGCCATTTTTCAAACGCCCTCTTACGTATTTGCATCAATTGAGATCCGTACCAACTTTATTGGCGCTTTAAACTTTAGCCCTCCAAGAAGGCTAAATCCCAGAAAATCCACACAAAGCTTTCTGTAGAAACACTATTCCTCTCCCCGCGAAATAGTAACACACTGGGTTTGGGTGTAACTTTTTATGCCTGTGTGCCGATCCATTGATCCGCGACCCCCGTAGCAATTCTCCCCGCTTTTGCACACTTACTTTTTGAGCTTCTATGGTCACCTTTAACTTCACCTATGACCCAGGGATCACGGTTCAACAGGCGTTGGGCTTTGAAATCGCAGGGCGCATCTGGTCCCACTTTCTCTCCGACCCGGTCACGCTCAATTTTCATGTTGGGATGTCGAGCAGCCTGCCAACCAACGTCATCGGCGGGGCGCTTCCGGGTGTTCTGGCCAACACCGGCTATGCAACCTTTAGAGACCGATTGCAACTCGACGCCACTTCAACCAGCGATCGATCAGCGGGACTACCTTCAGGATCTTCGTTTACAGCCAATTTCAATTTGACAGAACGGGATGCGGGTGGGGAGGAATATCTGCGCCAATTTTCGATTCCTTCGAGCAGTCTCAATGTAACCCGTGCAGGTGGGAAAGCAGTGGGAGTGATCGCTGGAAACAATACTGCGCTCGATGGCTCCATCGTCATGGGAACGTTGGCCAACACCAATTTCCGCTGGAACTATGACTTCACTCGCAGTAGTGCTGCACCAACAGGTAGCCTCGACTTTCTCAGCGTTGCACTGCACGAAATCGGTCATCTCCTCGGATTCGTGAGCGGCTTGGATAAACCCGGGATGATGGCTTCTTTCATTCTTGGTTACAACGACGTTGCATATCACCAAAGCTATATTGAACACGCGAGAGCACGTACCCCTTTTACAACGCCACTTGACTTGTTTCGAGTCGGCAGCTTTCAAACTGATTTGACCTACGGTAATCATGGCGACTACACCCACCGACCAGCAGGCTTTTCACCTCAGTTTGGTGCTCCAACCATTGCACAATTCTCGACAGGACGAAATCGAGCGTATTTCGCCGATGGTTATCAGGCCAGCCACTGGAAGGAGCAAGCAGTTCCTCTGGGCATTATGGATCCTGCCATTGCCCCTCAGGAGCGGGTTTCTCTCTCAAATATCGATCTGCGAGCTTTTGATGCAATTGGCTGGAACCTCCGTAATGGACTCAACGCCACAAACTTCACCACCACTTTTCTGAACAACCTGCGGACACAGGCAGTATCTTCACTGGCAACCCGACTGGGACAAACCACCACCTGGATTAACAGCAACCTGACGGCGGCTCCCACCACCCTGGGGCGCGATCGCACGACTGACGTTGAGACGATGGTTCGCAATAGTCTCATCTATGAGTGGGGATCCACTGGGTCTGGCACAACGAGTGGGAGCGGTCGCCGCTGGATGGAAATCTTCAACCAGATGGCCAGCGCCCAGGAAGTCTATGTCAACTTCAGCACCGTGTCTACCGTTACTCCACCTGAGACGGGTACTGACGACGATCAGGGTGCCGATCTCCATCAGGGCGATCGCCAGAACCCCAACCAGGATGATGCTCAACATTCGATTGAACCCACCTGGGGAAACTTTGGACCAGGTCAGATCAGTAAAGGTCCCCGGAGATGGGCAGCACCGGACGAGACCTCTGAATTACCAACAGACCAACTTTCCGGTTTCGATAGCGGATCGCAACTCGTTGGGCTTGGCCTGGACAGTTTCCCCAATCCTGGTCAGGTTTCCCTGACGATGGCTCCAGAATTTCTCTCAACCAACGCCAGCACCGTCCCAGCAGTCAAATGGAATCCGATTGCAACCCGAATGAGTGAGACTGCGGTGGCAAGCGAGATCGCCACTGGAACTGGTATCGCCTCTCGCCAGCAGGTTTCTCCACTGTTTTCAACTGGTTTAGACAGCCTCCTGGGGGCTGAAAACAATCCGCTGGCGCAGGGCAGTTTATCGATGGGGGTGATGGGGGCGATCGCCTGACCCGTGAAACCTGCGGGTTACCTTGATGAATCTTAGAGAAGCATCCGCGCTGCAAGTTGTCCTCAT
>JBIKWV010000529.1:0-4334 GCA_044356135.1 Elainellaceae cyanobacterium | reverse complement strand
CGCGCAGCGGGGGAACCACCCACACAACGCAGGTAGCTTCATTGCTGGAAATCTCCTTAATGGCGATAACGCGATGTGCAATTCTGCACTGAAAGTTGGAGATTCTTGTGGGGCGGGCATCTTGCCTGCCCAGTTCCGGGCGGGCAAGATGCCCGCCCCACAGGATTTAGGCCAAAGTGGCACATCGGGTAAATAGGGAATGGGTGATTGGTCATCCTACTTGAGCATCTTTCTTCCCGCAGCGTTTTTACCGCAATATTTTCAGGTTGGTTATGGTTTATATTTCCAGGTTGGTTCCGGCGATTGTCCTTCTCCTCACCGCTTTCGCAGGTTGTGCGATTCAGGAACAGCCACCCCAATTGGATACGCTGCCCAGTATTCCAGCAGCCAATCTGCCCACGCCCGCACCTCAGTTTGTGACGATTACCGGAGCCGATGGGAAAAGCGAGATTACGGTGCCGGGGGGATGGTCTGCCGAGACGGATCTGAACAAGGAAGCGCAGATTCAGGTGAGTGATCGCCAGCGGAAGCTATTTCTGATCGTGCTGGCAGAAAACAAAAGCGGCCTCAAAGATATGACGCGCCAGAAACACTCAGAGGTAACGCGGAATTTGCTCAGCAAGAACCTGAATCAGGCGAAGGTGTCTGGCCCCACCGAAGTCACTCAGGTCAACGGAAATCCGGCGTTGCAATATACGATTAATGGATCGTTGAATAATATCTCAGTTGAGTTTCTGCATACGACGGTGGAAACGTCCACCCGTTTTATACAGCTTCTGGCATGGACACCACCGAGTACCTTTCAGCAAAGCGAAGTGGAACTTCAGAAGATCGTCCAGAGCTTCCGAGAGAAGTAGGCGATTGACGGGAACGCCCATTTTCAGGTGGGCGAAAACCTCAGTTCTGCGCCCATCTGAAAATGGGTGTTCCTCTTTGGCAACTCCTCAGCACTCAGTCTGAATCCTGGGGAGCGGTATGTTTCACATCAAACACGACCTTCAATATGGCGTCAGGCATCTGCTGGTGCAAAAACTTTAGGTGCCCATCTGCATCAGACCAGCTTCGAAAGCGGGCGATCACCTCCCAATCGCCCCTGGAGGCTTGAGTGGATGAATGCTCTGCCGATGCCGATGCTCCCGATAGACGAACCACTGCCCAGCGATTGAGTTGCTCACGGTACGTTGAGGATTCCATGCTATTCCCTCGCATCATTCGTGTGTTCAAGGACGATCCACCTCCTTCTCCGCACCCATCACTCGATCTATCCACCCCGTGCTGCCCGAAAAATATCCTTTGCCTCTGCTGAACCGACATAGCGCCAGTGCCAGGGTTCATATCTCACGCCCTGAACGTTGCGGGGTGGAAAGGACAGCTCAAAGCCAAATCTTTTCGCATTGCGACGCAGCCAGCGATAGGCCGGCGTTTTGGCAAAGTCACCGGAAATCGTGCTTCTCCGCTTCGTCCCATCGGTGAGATCGATTGCCAATCCCGTATGGTGTTCGCTGTACCCCGGAGGTGCAACCGATTCTGCTGCCTGCTGGACTGATCCGGTGACCTTGACCTGCGAATCAAACAACTCCTTCTGGCGCTGGATATCCCGGAACCCCGAAACCGGAACAATCCATACCCCATCTTGTCGGGCAGCATCCACCATTTTCATTAATGCCAGCCCTGCCTCATTCTCCATGCGCTCAAACCGTTGCTGCCAATCGGAATAGCTGCCAACAACGATGAGCTTTTGTTTTACCTCAGCATACGGAAGGTGACCATATCCCTCCGCAGGACGCACAAAATCTACGACTCGAATGGTTCTTGCCCAGCGTTCCAGGGGGCTGGTAGACAGTTTTTCCTCGGTTGGCTGGGGGGCGTCCTGGGGGAACAGTGTCGTTAACAGAGGGAACAATGGAAGGGTGGCGGTACTTTGGGATGACTGGGCGATCGCCCCCATCCACAGCCCTCCCCCCAGACTGATCAAAGTGATAAACCCCACCAGAAACCACTTCAAAAACTGCTTCACGCCTCACGCTCCTGGTACAACAAACCGAAAGTTTTGTAGGGGGTCAGGGGGTGTGCCCCTTCCTGGGAGCGCAGCCCCCAAACCTCCATGTCGCAATATTTAAGTAGATAGGCGCGATTAAGCTTGAAACCCCAAAAGCGATTCCGCCCTTCGACTTCGCTCAGGGCGGAATCGCTTTTGGGGTTTCGACTTTTTCCACGCCCACTGACTTAGTGTTTGCAACATTAGTCTTTCTCCGTTTGCTTTGCGGTTAACGGACAGGCCGACTTTGGGGACAGCGGTGGTACCAGTGCGACCACATGAGGCACCGGACGGGGGGTGTAACCGACCAGCAGTTCTCCTCGATAGGCCAGCGACGTACTGGCTCCCGAATCGAGCATCACCGCTTCCCGAAAACCTGCCTGATTCAATATATTGCCCAATGTTACGGAATCAATCGGTTCCTGGGAAACTCCAATGACAGGTTGTCCTGTCTGGCTGATGCCCCAGAAAGCGCGATGACGGGCTGCGTCAAAGTCAAACAGTGTGCCGAATGCAGCGGCTGGCTGAGGTTTCCCGTCTTTGACCAACCACGCAGCCGCCACAAAAGCATCGGTGATTCCGGGTTTAATCGCCTGAATCCCTTGCAGCGAATTGTGCTGCTTCGGGTCAAAGGGGACAAAGCTGACTGCTTCATCGCTAATCAATACCAGGGGGCGATTCTTCAGGCGTGGAATGTCCGAGCGGGAACCGGGGACGAAGGAGCGGGTATTCTGACTGTAAACGGGGCCAATCATTTTGTTGGAGTCGAGATACTCCAGGGAGAAGAAGCCCCCATCGACGGCTGCGATCGCCCGCGTATCGGCAATAATCTCAGATACCTGGTAACGGCTGTCGGCATGAATCGTCATGGGCTTGCCACCGGAGATCAGAATCAGTGGTAGATCCTCCAGGATCGGTCGAGATACCCGCAGTGGCGCGTTGAAATTGAATTGGCTGCCAAAGGGGGGGAGAGGCACACCGCCAAAGGACTCCTGCATCGCCTGCTCCAATTGCGATTGCCCCAGGCGCTCGATCGTTAGTAGATCTTTCGACTCACCCGCAAACTTGTTCCGCTCGTCGTCCATTGTCAGGGCCGACCGATAGCCTGCTTTCTGTACCCACTCCTTGACCCGCTCGTTGTACTTGCCAACGGGATAGACGAAGTGGTGAATGGTAATTCCCAACTTTTCCTCCAGCACCCGCTTCGACTCCACAATTTCGTGGCGTAGGCGATTGTCGGGTAGGGGACGCAGATCAGTGGGATGGGTGAAACTGTGGGAAGCAATGGTCACCAGTGGGTCTGCCGCCATTTCACGAAGCTGCTCCCAGGTGAGGCTCGATCGCCCCACCTTTGTTCCTACTTTTGAGGGGTAGATGCCAAAGACTGCCGGGTAACGGTACTTTCTGAGCAACGGGAGAACGTAGGTGTAATGCCCCTCATAACCATCGTCGAACGTTAGCAAAACGGGCTTTTCGGGCAGCGGCATCCCCGTCTGAAGATGAGCCACCAACTGGTCAAGGGTAATTGGTGTGGCCTTCAGCTCTTTGATCCGCTTCAAGTGCGTCTCAAATTCCGCAGGCGTCACATCAAAGAAGACTTCCTTCTCGGGCAGAATGTCGTGATACATCAGCACGGGCACCTTCGCCTGCCGTGCCAGGTCGTTGATTTTGGGGAATGGCTGCGCCGCCAATTGCGAGATCAACATAGCGTTGAAGGGTCGGGCCAGGGAAACCAGACTCATCTCCGGACGCAGTGCCCACTTTGCAGGTTGAGCCAGGGAGCGAGTCGGAGGCGTTTCTGCTGCCAGCATCGCCTGGGCCTGACAGGTTTCTGCTTCAATTGACATCGTTTCCACTTCAGGAGGTGGAGATGCAGCAGCACCAATTGTGTCTTTTTGAGGCGAAAATTCCGATGAGGATTCCATCACCAGGGGAATCACAGGTATCCCCAGCAATAGCAGTAAGCTGAAGCCTGAAATAATCTGAGTTTTGCGCTTAGAACTGACCTGGAGCGGACGTTTTTTACGAACCAGAAGATGAATTTTGGGACTGATTTTAGAGAGATTCCGCTTTAGCCCTGGACTCCAAAACCGGGAAGATAGCCTCATTGCTAATATTTCATCCTTGCTACCGGGAATCGTTCTACCCGTGCTATTTCTAACCGATTCCGGCGCAACTCTCTGGTTTTTTAGAAGACATTGGACAGGTTTTTTTAAGGTTTTTTCTGAAATGAATGTCTGCAAGAAAATACGACCCAAACTTAACGGGATGTTAATGGATTTTTAAGTTTGGAAAG
>JBIKWV010000528.1:0-4338 GCA_044356135.1 Elainellaceae cyanobacterium | reverse complement strand
TCGGACACATTACAGGTGCAGCGCTGGTGGAACTCTGGCAGTGGGTCGAGGTTCAACCCCTGTCACCCAGCGCCATTCGCAGCCGCTATGCGCCCAACCGTTCGGTCAAATGTTTCGGAATTGCGTCGAACCTACAGTCGATCGCCAGAGGTCGGGGCAGATTGTTTGAGACGGATGATCCGGGCGATCGCATTCGACAATTGGGCGATCGGTTGCTGCCGGGGTGGCACAGCTTGCTGGTGTGTGGCGGCGATACGACGATTCACTGGCACCGCGATCACGGGCATTTTGAAGGAACTGCGGTGATGGTGAACCTGGGGGAGGCGTTTTATTTTGAGCGGGATTACGAGCGGGGGGAATTGCGGCACCATCTCACCGATGGATGGGTGATTCGCATCAATACCAAGCTGCTGCACAAAGCGGTTCCGATTTCCACGCCCCGCTATAACCTGACCTTTCGTCACGTCAAACCTGAATTTTTACCTCAGGTGGAGGGAGCCGACCGGGTAACCCAGCTAAAGTTGCCTGTGTAGGCCGATTCTCAGGAGTGCTGCGATGGCTGAGCGTTTATACGATGTGGTTCTCTACGGTGCCAGCGGCTTCGTTGGCAAGCAGACGGTGCAGTACTTTGAGCGTGATGCATCGGGGGGAGTGAGGTGGGCGATCGCTGGACGCAACCGCCAAAAGCTGGAGGCCGTTCGCAATGAAATTGGTACGAGTGTGGATGTGCTGGTGGCCGATAGTCAGGACCAGCAGGCGATCGACAAGCTCGTTTCACAAACGCGGGTACTGCTCACCACCGCTGGTCCTTTTGCTCTCTATGGCAATGCTCTGGTGGATGCCTGCGTGCGCTTCAAAACACACTACGTGGACATCACGGGAGAAACGCCGTGGGTGAAAACGTTAATCGATCGCTACCACGCCCAGGCAGCAGCCGACGGTACACGGATTATTCCCTGCTGCGGCTTTGATTCGGTCCCGTCGGATTTAGGAGTGTTCATGGTGGCTCGCTATATTCAACGGGCGCTGGGTGTCCCGTGTCAGCAGGTAAAGGCTTATTTCAGGGCATTCGGCGGTTTGAATGGCGGAACACTGGCCTCCGCGTTTAACCTGTTTGATTCACAAGCCTCAGCCTCATTGGGTGATCCGTTTCTGCTCAACCCACCCGAATCCCACACCAGAGCTGAGCTGGATCAGAACCGCGATCCGAAACTGCCCGCCTTCGATCCAGACCTCAAGACCTGGGTTGCGCCTTTCTTCATGGGGCCTGTCAATACCCGCATCGTTCGCCGCAGTAATGCGCTGTACAGCGAGTGGCACGAATCCTACGGGCCAGATTTCACCTATCAGGAATATTTCAAGTTTGAGGAGCCACTGGCGGCGGTGCAGGCTGCCGGAGTGACTGCGGGTATGGGTTTGTTTATGGGGGTTTTGCAGAATGCTCAGGTGCGATCGCTCCTCCAACCCCTGCTGCCCGCACCGGGTAGCGGCCCCTCTGAGAAAACCATGGATGAGGGTTGGTTCTCCTGTGAGCTGGTGGGAACTGCTGTAGACGGACGCAAGGTGCGGGGACTGATTCGCGACAAGGGCGATCCGGGAAATCGGGCGACGGTGAAGATGGTATGTGAGTCGGCGCTGAGTTTAGCGTTGCAGACGGGTGCGTTACCGGGGGGAGAGACGCGCGGAGGAGTTCTGACTCCGGCAACTGGACTGGGAGAAGTGCTGGTGGAACGGCTGCATTTGGCTGGCATGACGCTGGAGGTCTGGGGATGAGCCGTTGCTTCATCTCAGTATCAAATTGGGCGAATAACATTGATGGGTAAGCCTTCGCGATCGCTCCTTGCTCAACTAGTGGGTCATTTGCTTTGCTCATAGCCATACCTCTGTGGGGTGGGCGTCCCGCCCGCCCAGACGGGCAAGATGCCCGTCCCACAAAATGAATGGCATGGGTATCGCCATTTGCACCTGACGTCTGCTGCACCGCCCCCAAACACCCCCCAGAAGGGGGGTGTTTGGGGGATTTAGGGGGCGCAAACGCTGGCACGAAGCCGAACGGTGGCGAATCCTGATATTCAAGGCAAATGACCCACTAGGATTCCTTCGCATCCTTCACGATCGCCCCAAAATCCGCCAGCACCCGTGCATGGTTGCGCAGGAGTCCCAATAAATTGAGGCGATTGCGTCGCACCTCCAGGTTTTCATCCATGACCAGAACGCTCTGGGGGCCGTCGAAGAAGTTGCTGACGATTGGGGCAATGTGCGTCAGGCCATCCACCAGTTTTTGATAGTTGCGCTCCGCCTGTGCTGCCTGGGTTTGGGGCACAAGTTTAACCAGCGCATCGTAGAAAGCCTGCTCCGAGGGCTGCTGGAATAACCTGGGTTGAACCAGCCCATCTGGATCGAGCTGTACCGTGTCCAGGTCACCCTGTTTCGCAAGGCGAGTGGAACGGTTAACGGTTTCGTAGATGGCATCCAGCAATTGGTTGTTGCGAATCGATTGTAGGAACTGGGCGCGATCGCGCACATCCAGCAAATCCTTCAACGCCCGTACCGCATACTCGGGGTCATTCTCACCCAGAACCGCATTCACCATGTCATAGTCAATGTGCAGATCATCCTGAAGCAGAGTCCGCACCCGCTGCAGGAAGAAGTCTTGCAGTTGAGCGCCGAGCGCGTCGGCATCTTTGATCGTTCTGGTGCCGTAGTCAGCGATCACATTCCTCAACAGTTGCTCCAGGTTCAGCGGCAGATTCGCAGCCCAGGCAGTATTCACGATCGCATTGGCAGCACGACGCAGCGCAAATGGGTCAGAGGAACCGCTGGGAATCATCCCGAGGCTAAAGATACCAACCAGGGTATCTAAGCGATCCGCAAGACCAACCACCTGACCCGCCAGAGATTTTGGTAGCTGATCACCCGCTCCTTTCGGCAGGTAGTGATCAGCGATCGCCACCGCCACCGCCTCTGGCTCTCCACTGCTGCGAGCATACTTTTCGCCCATCACCCCCTGAAGTTCCGGGAACTCGCCCACCATCTGGGTGACCAGATCGGCTTTGCAGAGTAACGCCGCTCTGAGGATAGGGGGGCGATCGCTACCCCGAATCTGCAACTGGTCGGCAATCTGTCCAGCGATCGCCACAATCCGATCGGCCTTTGCCCGCATTGAACCCAGCTCATCCTGGAACGTCACGGTTTCCAGTTTGTCCAGGTAAGACTCCAGCGGCTGCTTGCGATCGATATCAAAGAAATAGCGACCATCGGAGAGTCGGGCACGAATCACCCGCCCATTACCTTCCGCGATAATCGTTGATTTCTTCGGATCGCCATTGGAAATGGTGATGAAATAGGGCAGCAGATCGGGGGAAGATTCAGATTTGCGAATGGGGAAGTAGCGCTGATGGCTCTCCATCTCCATCACCAGCACCTCAGCGGGCACCTCCAGGAATTCTGGGTCAAACTTGCCGACCACCGCCGTCGGGTACTCTACCAGATCGACCACTTCTTCTAGCAAATCAGGATTGATCGATGCCACCCCTCCGACTCCTTTAGCGGCAGCGATCGCCTGCTCCTGGATTGTTTCCCGCCGCCGATCCGCGTCCGCCTCGACATAGACACTGCGCAACACGGTTAGATACTCGGAAGCGCTGGGAATGGAGACAGTACCTTCAGAAAGAATCCGGTGGCCGCGAGAAATGCGATCGCTCGTCACGCTCTCTGACCCATTCACCAGCTTAATCGGCAGGATCTCCCTGTCCCACAGCGTTACCAGCCAGCGCAGCGGACGAGAAAACCGATCATCGCCATCGCCCCAGCGCATAAACCGTTTGCCCTCCAGTCCAAAAATCCACTGAGGCACCAATTCCATCAGAACCTCGGTTGTCAGACGACCGGGAATCGTTTGTTTGACGAAGACAAACTCGCCCTTTTTATCCTTGCGAATCTCAAAATCCTCAACGCTGACGCCACGAGACCGGGCAAATCCCTCCGCTGCTTTCGTTGGCTGGCCATCTTTAAAGGCCGCCTGTACCGAAGGCCCTTTAAACTCCTCCTCCCGGTCGGGCTGGCGATTGCCCAACCCCTCAATTACCACCGCCAATCGGCGCGGTGTCCCATACACATTAATCGCACTGGGGGTCAGAAATTGCTCATCCAGACTTTTGGGGATCAGCGATCGCCACTGATTAACTGCACTCGCCACAAAGCTTGCGGGCAGTTCTTCCGTCCCAACCTCTAACAAAAAAGTTGCCATGATGCGATCGCAAATTCCCAACGAATCTTCAACTTCAATAGTCTATCGCAGCACTCAGTCAGGTAAGCGCGATAAAGCTTGAAACCCCA
>JBIKWV010000525.1:0-4340 GCA_044356135.1 Elainellaceae cyanobacterium | reverse complement strand
GCAAGTCCCTTAGCCACGTCTATCTCAAAAATAATTCGGTTTTATTTAATTCGCGATCCTTAGTATTTATTGACATTTTCAGAGCGTTCAATAAAAAGCGGGAGTGTGCAGAAAACACTGGCTACAGGTGTGTCAAATGGGATGTAAATTTGCAGGCTCTGTCTCAAATTCCAAGCCAGAGGCTCTGCCTCTCAAAGCCCGTCTCCAGGCTCTGCCTGGGCACGAGGGAAGTGGGGAGTGAGAGGAGCACATAGTGCCTATCCGAAAACCGAAAACCCAAATTCTGGCAGGCGCAACGCTACAGCGTTGCGCCTGCCAGAATTTGGGTTTTCGGATAGGCTCATAGACTCGTCTCCAGGCAGAGCCTGGGAACGAGACAGTGGGATAGCTGTATCCCGTGCGACTCTCTCACTCAATTGCTATAGTTCCAATAACGAAACACTCAGCATCGCTCACCTGAATTGCGAACCCGTACCCAGACAGAGCATTATGAGCGAAAGAAGAAAAACTTTTGGCAGCGTTGGCTTTACGCTATTGCTTGGGATGGCAGCAGGATGCACCACTGCAATCTCCTCTAACAATTCTCCAGTTGCCCCCTCCGCCCCTGTTGCGCAGGTGACCAGCCCTGCTAGTTCCCCAACCGCTTCCGCCACCACCCCAGAGGCAAACAACAATGCTGCCCCCGTCAACATCCGCAAGAACAGACTCATCAGTAATCTAGACCATCCCTGGGGGATGGCCTGGTTGCCTGATGGTTCTCTACTCATCACTGAGCGGGCTGGACGGCTCAGGCTGTTCCGCAATGGTCGGTTGGAGCCAACCCCGATCGCAGGCGTTCCCCCGGTTTTTGCCTCCGGTCAGGGTGGTCTGCTGGATATTGCGCTACATCCCCAGTTTGCTCAAAATCGCTTCGTCTACCTCACCTACGCTCACGGCACAGGTGAGGCCAACCGCACCCGGGTTGCCCGCGCGGTGTTTGACGGTCAACAGCTCATCGACGTGCGGGTAATTTTCGAAGTGTCTCAGGCCAAATCGGGCGGGCAGCACTTTGGATCACGCATGGTCTGGCTCCCTGACGGCACAATGCTGGTGGCGATCGGGGATGGCGGCAACCCCCCCGTGGAACTGGAGGGCGACCTGATCCGTAAACAGGCCCAGAACTTGCGCAGCAACCTGGGAAAAATTATTCGCCTCAACGATGATGGCAGTGTCCCCTCTGACAACCCCTTTGTGAACCGTTCCGATGCGGATCCAAAAGTCTGGAGCTACGGCCACCGAAACATTCAAGGGTTAGCGCTGAATCCTGTCACCAATCAGGTCTGGGCGACCGAACATGGAGCCAGAGCGGGGGACGAGTTAAATCGGGTTGAAGCCGGGAAAAACTACGGTTGGCCAATCGTCACCTACAGTCAGGAGTACAGCGGCGGCGAAATCACCCAGGAGCGATCGCGCCCCGACATGGTGAACCCGAAGCAGGTCTGGCGGGAAACGATTGCCCCATCAGGGTTGACCTTCTATACGGGCGATCGCATTCCTGCATGGCGCGGTAACCTGTTCGCGGGTGGTCTGGTGTCGGGGAATGTGCGCCGCCTGACCGTTAACTCAGCCGGCGAAGTCACCAACGAACAAATTATTGATATTGGCCAGCGGGTACGTGACGTGCGACAGGGGCCAGATGGCTTTTTGTACGTGCTGACGGATGGCGGCGGCAACGGGAGATTAATTCGGCTGGAGCCTGGTTCTTAAAACCCATCTAAACAGAAGGAACGCCGCTGCAGCGGCGTTCCTTCTGTTTAGATGGGTTTTAGTAGTAGCCACCCGATTTGCGTTGCTGCACCGCTGTGACACCCACCGTCTCCAGCAGCTTGCCATTCTCCACGGTGGCGTATACCAACCAGTGATCGCCACAGTCCATCCGATTCTGGACACGGCATTCCAGGTAGGCGAGGGCTTCGTCCAGCACCAGGCAACCGTTGGTGGCAGAGTGGGTCTTCACTTCCGCAAAACGGTCTTCGCCCGGAGCAAGGGGTTTCATAAAGTAGCGCCGCAGGTTGCGCCCCTCTTTGAGGACATTCAAGACAAAGGCATCGCCGTTGTGGGGCAGAATTTCCTCGGCGCGATTTTTCTCCAGTGCCACTGTCAGCCCCGGTGGGTTAAACGTTGCTTGAGACACCCAGGAGGTGAGCATTCCCATATCTGTGTCCCCCTGCTTTCCGGTTAAAACGCAGAGGGAACCAATGACCCGTCCGACTGCCTGTTCAGTGCGATCCGTTTGAGAATCCGTGATCGCCTGTCGGGGAGCACGGATTTTCTTGGCTCGCTTCAGCCCCTGAGCAAATTCAGCCCCCGCTGCTTCGCATTGCTGGAGCACTTCCTCGGTGGGTTTAAATTTCACCCGCAAGGTCTCAAATCCCAGTGTATAACCTGCATCCTGGAGTTTGCTCTCGATCAGATCCACCGCTTCCCCACTCCAGCCATAGGAGCCAAATACCCCTGCCAGCCGATTCTTGGGGGCTGTTGACAGCACAATGCCCAGAGCAGTTTGAATTTGGGTGGGTGCATGACCTCCCAGCGTCGGAGAACCAATCACAAAGCCGTCGCTCTTCTCAACAGCGCTGGTAATCTCAGCAGGGTCAGCAAACTCGCAGTTGATCGACTCCACCGCCACGCCCGCGCTGGTTAATCCACGGGCGATCGCCGCTGCCATCGTCGCTGTGTTGCCGTAGGCCGAGGCGTATAGCAGGGTAGTGGTTAAATCCTGAGTCTTCTGCTGCTGACACCAGGCGCGGTAGTCAAACCCAAACCGACTGACACTGTAACGCACAATCGGACCATGACCACAGGCGTACAGCTTGGCGTTGAAAGCAGACAGCTTCTCCAGTGCAGCTTCTACCTGCTTGGCCTGGGCCGCATGAATACAGTCAAAATAGTAGCGTCGATCCTCATCCAGTTTCTTCCAGTTCTCATCGAACACTGCGTCATCGCAGAGATGCGCTCCAAATAGCTTGTCGGTGTACAGGATGCGGGTAGCAGGGTCAAACGTACATAGCTCATCGGGGTGGCGTGGCGTAGGCACAAAGGCAAATTGGAGCGCGTGGCCGTTGCCCAGATCCAGGACTTCTTCCCCTCGCACGGCGGTGATGCTCAACTCGCGTTCAGGGAAGGCCAACCGGAGGGCGATCGCCCCCGGTTTGGAGCAGACAAAGGTGATCTGGGGAGCCAGATCTAGCAGCGCCTTCAGGGTAACGGTGCGATTGGGGTTGACGTGGCCCAAAATTACGTAATCAATCTTTTGCAGGTAGGTGTGGTGCGCCAGCTCCTGCAAGTAGATTTCAGTAAAAGATTCTCCTGGCGGGTCAATCAGCGCGATTTTGTCAGCCTGGATCAGGTAAGAGTTGGCGGTCGTCCCCTTCTGGCGGGCATACTCGACCTCAAACTTCAGTCGATCGAACGTGCGCGATCGCAGCACCATTGTATCTGTGCCAATCTCGGCAGCCTGTACGTCGCGGGGTTTGATGTCTGCCATAGATGAGTCCGGGGAATCAGGGATAAAGTCTTGAGGGTTGCCTGTCGCCAAGCGCCCCTGAGTCCAGATTAAGGGTAAGACCGACCATTCGTCACAACCCTGTCATCAGCAATTCCCAATCGCTCTGCCTGGGCTATTCTGGCCTGCATTGAGAGCCGCTTTTCCGGGTCAATTCCGTTAAACGTTGGCGGCAGCCATACCCGCACCACTAATAATGCCCCCAGCACCAGGAGAAACGCGCAGGCGGAGAGCGTCTGGCTCCAGGGGGTTTCCAGCACACCGCGCACGATGACTTCTCGCAGTACCGACACGATCGACACCTCAACGGCAACCCCAATCGATACCCGCTGCTCCTGGAGATAAATGATCAGCAACCGAAACAACTCCACCAGGATGAGTAGAAACAAAATATCAGAAGTGACATCCTGAAAATTGAGCGGCGGCAGCAGCGAGATAAACATGGCTCGAAGCTGGATCACCATGAAGCTGAACAGCCCGATGCAGAGAGAAACAACGATCAGATCCTGGACTGCCTCCAGTACTCGGACGACGCGATCGCGCACAATCCTCTCATAAAGATTTCTGGCCTGGGACTTGATAGCGTCTTGCATGGGGTTATACTCCTCTCTCCTTGCGATGAAGCCAGCTTAACCCCATTTTGACTTATATATAAACAGTCAATTGATTATTATATGCTATCAGTTGGATTATGATAATTACTGGGGTTTTGACGATTTCTTCCTGCTCAGTAAATGGGCGTGGAAACAGTTGAAACCCCAAAAGCTGTTCCGCCCGCTCAGCGGGCGGAACAGCT
>JBIKWV010000526.1:0-4340 GCA_044356135.1 Elainellaceae cyanobacterium | reverse complement strand
GCGCCCCCCCCCCCCCCCCCCTTCTCTATGTCAGTCCTCTATCGTTAAATCACTGGAACCACGGCTGTTAAACGGGGTGCAGGGGTGGCCTCCACAGATCCTGTCCCAATCTTCTGGATGTCGATAGCTATTCCTGTAGCGACGGCGGCTAGTGGTTCGCTTGGCGAACCACTAGTGGGTCATTTGACATGAGCATTGCCATTCATTTTGTGGGGTGGGCATCTTGCCCGTCTGGGCGGGCGAGACGCCCACCCCACAGAGGTATGGCGATGAGCAAAGCAAATGACCCACTAGGACAGGGCGGGACTCATCTTTCTGCCGTAGAGAATTGCTCCGAAGCCCGTCACATACATTAATAAACTGTAGACGGCAGCGGGAACGGCCATGTCTGGATTGTTCAGGAGGCCAGCAGTGATCGCGATCGCCAAAGTTCCGTTCTGAATTCCCACCTCGATGGCAATACAGATTTGCTGGGCGAAACTGAGGCGGAAGAGTTTGCCAGCGAAGAATCCTGCCAGTGTTGCCAGCAGGTTGAGTAACAGCACACCCAGCCCCACCTGCCCGATGAATTCTGGCAGTTTGCTGGCCTCGCGCACCATCAGTAGCAGAATGATCAGGGCCAGCAGACCCACGGCCAGACGGCTCATCACCTTCTCAAGGCGACGGGCACCGTCAGGAAAGCGTTGCCGAATGGCCATGCCGATCGCCGTGGGCAGCAGCGTAATCAGGAAAATTTGCAGCATCGTCTGGCCAATCGGCAGCGCGATCGCAGCCCCCTGTCCCAGAAAACGCTGGAGTGCCAGATTCGTGAACACGGGAATCGTGAACACGGTAATGATGCTACTGAGGGCCGTCAGCGTGACTGACAATGCAACATCGCCCTTTGCCAGATAGGTGATCAGATTGGATGAGGCTCCACCGGGACACACCGCCAGCACGATCAGACCAACGGCGATCGCTGGCTGCATGGGAACCACCAGTGTAGTCAGGAATCCGATCAGCGGTAGCAGCAAGACCTGGCAGGCGGTGCCGATAGCGACCGCTTTGGGATAGCGCGTGATTCGCCCAAAATCTTCGGGAACGAGACTGAGACCCATGCCCAGCATGACAATCGCCAGAGCCAGTGGCAGCAGAACAGCGGTGAACAGGTTGGATTGCATGGGGGGTAGAGAAAATGAAAATGGGACGATCGCAACTGTTGAGAAAAGCGCGACAGTGCCGCGCTTTTCTTCAGTAGTCTCCGATGTCGCGCATGTATCGTCAAGTCTCTCTGCCAGCGGCGATCGCCCCCAACCAGGGTTCCTCAACCTGGCTAAACTTCACCGCCAGCAGCGAAGCCGTAAACAGAACAACGTTCACCGTCGGCAAGATGCCCCATCCGGCGATCGTTCCCCATCTCGCTCTACTCCTATTTGTTGCAGCAGCTTTAATCACTTTGGAATCTGAAGACGGATTTGCAGCCGTCAATCGTAACCAGGAGATTCCAACGGCAATGCCCAGACTGGCCAGCAGTACTTGCAACGCGAAGGCAACCAGCAACCCCACCAGTAGCGCAGTTAGAATTTGGGGTAGAACAGCGGTGCCCAGGTTGGATGGTAGACGGTCAATCTGGAGTAGGAATGAGCTGAACAGCGAATTTTGTGACAAACACCAGAACACAGTTTGTGATGACTCAACTCAACTCAGTAGTAGGTAGGTGCGATTAGACTGGAAACCCAAAAAGCTGTTCCCCCCGCTGCGCGGGGGGAACAGCTTTTTGGGTTTCCAGTTTTTCCACGCCCACTTACTTAGCCTAAAATTTTGGGACGGAGAAAGACATCTAGCCTGGTGAGGACTGGAATTACTCCTTTCATAGTATTTAGTGCCTATCCGAAAACCGAAAACCCAAATTCTAGAGGGCGCGACGCTGTAGCGTCGCGCCCTCTAGAATTTGGGTTTTCGGATAGGCTCTTAGAATGACGAATCCCAATGCATCCCCAACTTGCTGTATGGAAATACCGCCCTTGAGTGACGCAAAAATTCTCGATTCCTGGGGTAAGAACGTTTCACCCTGGACGACCGCCGTTCGACAGCAGCAGATCGCCAGCCGCAAACTGGTGACGGATCAGGCGATCGTTGAGACAATCCTGGACTACGCTCCCCAAACGGTACTTGACCTGGGCTGTGGGGAAGGCTGGCTGGCGCGTCAACTGGCCGCAATGGGAATACAGGTGATAGGCGTCGATGCGATTCCCGAACTAGTGGCAGCGGCTCAGCAGGCGGGCGACGGTGAGTTTCATGTGGCCACCTATGAGGCAATTGCGGCGGGAGCCTTCAGGGCTGCGGTGGATCTGATGGTGTGCAACTTCTCACTGCTGGGGAAGGAGTCGGTGGAGGGGGTGTTTGCTGCGAAGCACCTATTCCTCAATCCCGGCGGTCATTTTGTGGTGCAGACGATTCATCCAGTCATCGGGTGTGGTGAGTCTCCTTACCAGGACGGCTGGCGAGAAGGGTCGTGGACAGGCTTCAGCGATGACTTCACCGATCCGGCTCCCTGGTATTTCCGGACGTTAGAGAGCTGGGTTCGACTCTTTAACAAGAACGGCTTTCGCCTGGTGGAACTGCGGGAGCCGCTGCACCCCAGAACTGAGAAACCCGCTTCCATTATTTTTGTCGGTTTATCTGCTGCCTGATGTCAGCCTGAATTTTGTCTGGTACACTGACGCCATCCTCCATCCATCATTACTATGAGCTGTCAGGATCTGAATGCGGTTAAGCTGGAAGACTTGATTCCCAAAGCGAACTATCCTGTCTTCCGTTGCGAGGAGTGTATCCGTATCGGTAGTCAGTGGGTTCATCTCCGCATCTGTCAGAGCTGTGGCAAGATGCTGTGCTGCGATTCTTCTAAGCATCAACACGCGCGTCGGCATTTTGAGGAGTCGGGCCATCCGCTGATCATCTCTGCTGAGATGGGGGAAGAGTGGCTCTGGTGTTTTGCGCATGAACAGGGGAAGGATTACTAAGGAGATTTTTAGGAAGAACCATATCCAGGTAGGATGGGCAAAGCGAAGCGTGCCCATCATTCAAGCGATTGGCGATGGGCACGGACTACCGTCCTTTGCCCATCCTACGGTTCAACTTTGGGTAAACTCATTCCCGGAAATTTCCTAAGTTTAATTGACGCTTTAATGGGCGATCGCCCCTGCACCGCATCATGAACAGTACCGCCAACCTGAAGCCAGCCCTCGATTTTCTGACTCAGCTCGAAGCGAACAACGATCGCGTCTGGTTTGAGCAGCATCGCGCTGAGTATGAGGCAGCAAAGCAGCAGTTCGAGGATTTGGTGAATCGGGCGATCGCTGAGTTCAGGGCGATCGAAGATTTGGGAGACATTACCGCGAAAGACTGCGTGATGCGAATCTATCGGGACGTGCGGTTCTCAAAAGACAAATCGCCCTATCGGACACACTTTGCCGCGTCGATCACTGCTGGCGGCAAAAAATCGCCCCGGATGCCCTACTATCTGCACCTCGCGCCCCATAATCAATCGTTTATTGGGGGCGGTTTGTATATGCCAACGGGGGAGCAGCTTGCGAAATTTCGAGAAGCGATCGATGAGGACGCCAAACCGTTCAGGGCGATCGTGAATGCAAAATCATTCACGCAACTGTTTGGTGAAATCAGCGGCGAGAAGCTGAAAACGGCTCCGCAGGGCTATTCTCGTGAACATCCAGAAATTGAGCTGCTGCGACTGAAACAGGTGCTTGCGATCCATCCCCTTTCTGATGAGGTGGTGCTGGCTGATGCGTTTCCGTCGCACATGATTAAGGTCTTTCGCGGATTGAAACCGCTGCTGGACTATCTGAACGAGTGTCTCGGAGTGGTGCAGGCTTGAGGTTGCTATTACCCCGGCAATATTGGAGCTTATAACAGATACACTTGCTCCGTTCTCACCACGCCCGCGCATGAATGGCGGGCGATCGCCCTTTCCAAACTCCTCTGGCATCGCTCTTTGCGACAACCCCAGACCTCCGATTTCTCGCAGAAATCGGAGGTCTTAGCCGTTCCCAAATCCTAAATTCCTCTGCCAGAATAGAACAAACTCACGCGACCCTCCGCCCCCATGACCGAAGCAGAGCTGCTGAACCTGATCGCCCAGGCAAAAGATGAACAGTGGGAAGAACTCGACCTGTCGGGTCACTCGCTCACGGAACTGCCGCCGCAGATCGGTGAACTGACGCAGTTGAAGCGGCTGATTTTGGGGAAGTGGGATAAGGAGAAGAAGGCGTGGGTCGGCGTAGGGCTGAAAACGCTCCCAGGTGAACTTGAGCGTCTTGTGAATCTGGAGGAACTGACGCTTT
>JBIKWV010000524.1:0-4350 GCA_044356135.1 Elainellaceae cyanobacterium | reverse complement strand
CGTAAGCGCGAGTCATGGGAATTGAATTCGCCATAGGACTGGAGGGCTGGAGAATAATCGCTTGTCACTACATCATAAAAGCTTTAGATAGATGAGTGATTCCCATGATGCCCCCAAACTCACTCCTATCTGCGTTTATCTGCGTCCATCTGCGTTCCTTATCCCCTAACCCTCCACTATCCGAATGCTAAACCCGGCTCGGCGTTAACCCCGAACCATTGATGATTTGCGGATGGGCGATCGCACCCTCACCAATGATTCCGTCACCATTACCGTTTGTTGCATGGGCGATCGGATCACGGGGGTATTTCGTTGGGGGTGGAACGCGGGGTAAGGGCGTGGCATTCGGGCGGGGTGGGTTGGTGGAGAATCAGAGGGTGTCTGCCGAATGCCGCGCCTCTACCGTTGGCCGCTATGTCTCGTCAAAAACAAACTGGTGCCAGGTAACGAACCGTTGAAAGGAGGGTTTTATGTAGACTGGAAGCCTCGATACAAAACTTTAGGAATGCTCAGGACTGGCTCGTGCTACAGTTCACAAGTCTCGATGCGAGAGAAGACACCACCCCCCACCCCCAAACCCACTCCAAAACTAAAAAATCCCACACCAACGGGAAAAATCCCTGGGGAGAGTAAAGTGAGGGGTCAAGGTCAGAGTACAAAAGCCAGTTCCCATCCTTGCGCCAGCCGACGCGATCGCCAAACTTTTCCCAGATCTTGTCACCGGGATAGCTGCCATCCAGTCTAGCACCGCACTCTACATAAATTTGCTTCTGCACACTGAAGCCAAATCGACCCTGGCTGTACTTCACCCACAAGCCATCAATTGTCCTTAAATCAGCACAAGGAAAGTTCAAAAGTTCTTCGCGCGAAAACCCCTGACCGCTCTTCTTGCCAACAGCCCGAATCATCGTGTCGTAAGTTTCCCGATCTGCAGCTTTCCAGTCCTGGGCTTTGAGCAGGTCACGCAGGCGAGTGTAATCAATGCCTTTTTCTGAGCGCAAATCGTCCCCAGACTTTTGCGCTTCGCCGGGAGCGTTCGCTTGAACGATTTTGGGTTTTGGATTTTGGATTTTGGGATCGGGTGGAGCAGGGGAAATGGGGGGATTGGTCAGGTTGATGTTGAATGAGGTGGCGATCGCCTCCACATCCTCATCGCGCAACTTGAGCACCTGCTGCAAATGCCGCAAATCATCCAAGGTGTCTGCACCACACTGCGGGTCAAACTCCAGGGCTTCCTTGAGCGCAGCTTCAAACTCCTGAATTTTCGCCTGAAATTCCCTGAAGGGCTGAAGCACTTCCTCCAGAATTTGGGTCGCTTCATCCTCTGGCAGCTTCAACTCCTGCCGCAGGACATTCAGAGCGCGGCGGTTCACCGGAGAAAGGTTGCCCTGCCTCCGGGCTGCCAGCGTTTCTGCCTCCTTGCGATACTTCACCTTCGGGTCACCCAGCGGTGCTTTGGAAATCCGCACCCGGTAGCCCTCATCCTTCAGCACGATGATTTTGGGTGTCATTGTGGGCGCGGCTTCCTTCACCTTGCGACTGGCAAAACCATGCAGCTCATCCACCGTGATCGCCCCATCCCCATCCTGGTCTGCCGCTCCGGTGCGAATTCCTTCTAATAGGTAGCGGCTGTAGATCGAGAGTTCTCCATCGGTTGGCGCAAAGGAGTACTCAATGGAACTGGAGGAGGTCATCACCACCCGGCCTTCGGCTTCTACCGAATCTGCTTCCAGTAATTCCTGGAACTCCACCAGACCACTATCCTTGCTCAGCAGATCGCCAAAAGCACCGCTAAAGCAGCAGTCCAGAATCACCACCTGGCGTTTGGCTCGACTCTGGCGCATGAAGTCCCGAACGGCGCTGGCGGCAACAGCGGTGGAACGAATCAGACGCTCTCCCTGCTTGCGGGTGGTGCTGGCCGCAAAGTAAAGCTTGCTCTCCTCGTCCTTCACCCCATGCCCGGAGATAAATAGCAGGGCGAGATCTTCCTTTGTGTGTCCGCCAAACCACGTTTCGATGGCTTCGGCCATGTCTGCCTGGGTGGGGTGCAACAGCGTTGTCACCTGGTCAAAGCCACCCAGTTCGGGGTTCTCCAACACCTGCTGCCACGATCGCACATCTTTTTCTGCTGCGGGTAAGCTGGGCAAGCCTGCGGCGGTGTCATATTCGCCAACTCCAATCAGCAGCGCCACTCTTGCCATCTGCAAAGAATCGTTCGGTAAAGAATTTTTCCAATTCTAGCCTTGATGAGTGCGGTAATCTGGCATTGGGTTTCGGTTTCCTGAGAAGAGAGATTTGCCAGAATAATGGAGGTTGATGTGTATTTCTCTGTTCAGCAACCCACCCATCTACCCATCCACTCATCCACCCTCCCACTACTCCAGGCCATACATAATGGACAGCAATTTTCTCAAACAGATTCTAATGATCGGCATTGGCACCACCTCCCTGGTGGCCGAACGACTGCGGGAAGTCAGCGACGAGTGGGTGAGAACCGGAAAACTCGATCCGGAGCAGGCCAGTGCCTTTGTGAATGATTTGATGCAGCACCTGAAATCGGAACAGAGCAACCTGGAGACCCAGGTGCAGCGGCAGTTACGGAATGTGCTTCAGGACATGGGCGTGCCCCGCCAGAATGAAATGGACGAGCTGCGTGGGCGGCTCGATCGCCTGGAGCGGCAGGTGCGCGATCTGGAGAACAAACTTTGGCGGTAGACTGGGAAAGTGTTTGCAAAGGAGGTCACTGTGCGGGAAATTCTCATCAGTCTGGGTTTGATGGTCGTTTGCGTCGTCGTCCTCGTTGTGGCGCAAATCACGGGGTCTCGCGCTGAGGCCGTAGCTGCCGAGATGCCTCAAACTGTAGTGAACCAGACCGTCCAGGCCGCACCGTCCGAAACGCCCACCCTTATTGCTGAGGCCCCTGCCATGTCCAACGCCCAATCGTCCGAAGAAATCACAACTGAGAGTGGTCTGAAGTATGTTGACCTGTTGCAGGGCACGGGTGCAACTCCCCAGGCTGGCCAGACCGTCACCGTCCACTACACCGGGACGCTGGAAGACGGCACCCAGTTCGACAGTTCTCGCGGTCGTGGGCCTTTCTCCTTCAAATTAGGCGTTGGTCAGGTGATCAAAGGTTGGGACGAAGGACTCAGCACCATGCGGGTTGGTGGACAGCGCAAACTGATCATTCCTCCGGATCTGGGATATGGAGCCAGAGGGGCAGGCGGCGTCATTCCCCCCAATGCCACACTGGTCTTTGATGTCGAGTTACTGCGCATTAACTAAGCCATCGGGCGATCGCGATGCCTTCCGCTGATATTCTGTCCCGCATCCGGCAGGGCGACCCCAACGTCCTCACCTCGATCCTCAATCACTCCCTGAGACCCTATGGCATTCGGGCACAGGTTGTACATCGGGAGAATTGTCTGCACGTCCTGCTGGAATCTGAGCAGCCACCCGATTTTCAGGTGTGGGTGCCGATGCTGCAACGGGTGATGCGGCACCTCGGGATTCAGTCTGTTGGTACAGTCAAGGTCTACGGTCACCAGGCGGATAACCCGGCGGTGGCATGGAAGCGTGAATTCACCCTGGCGTCTCCCTCTCCCAATAGCCTGATCCAAGCCATGAGCAGTGTTGCCCCACCGGAGTCGATTCGCACGGTGGGGATTCATGCTGCGGTGCCTGCCCCTCCAGCGCTTGCAGCGGTAGAACCAGTAGACAGTGCCGCCAAAAACAGAGAACAGGCGATCGCCAGTGAGACTTCAGCGGCTGCTGTCCTGAATACCACAGAATCCATTGAAATGGTAGAAAATGAGGTTCAGCTACCTGAAGTACCTTCTGAAATTCGACCTGTGGATGATTCGGATACTCTGACCCGTGCCTCCGACCGCGATAGCGCTCTAATCGGCGACATTTTTCCATCACTCGATAACCTGGACCTCTTTCAGTCTTCCGAACCCCCAATGCCAGACACGACTGACCCACTCGTCCCTGCAGACTCTTCTCCTCAAGAATTAAAACTCCCCTTTGATCCCGACGCGGAACTATTAAAGCGCCCTGAATCAGTGGTGCTGGTTCTGTTCGTGACGCTGTTGATGTTCTGGCAACTCTACCTCGACCTGGCGGAGGGTAGCGACAGCGAAGCCATCCCCACCAGCAAGCTGGCCGATCGCCTCGGTGTCAGCCGTAGCACGATTCGCCGCCGCAAGTACCGCGAAGATTTTGCCGATTGGACGCGATCGCGCGACCCGGAGGGGAAGGCGTGGATGGCGTGGGGAAGTCGATTTTTGCCGCTTGACCAGTAAATAAGGGGCTGTGCAACAGCCCCTTATTTACTACGTTGCCTTTGCC
>JBIKWV010000523.1:0-4352 GCA_044356135.1 Elainellaceae cyanobacterium | reverse complement strand
CGTATGCATTGATGGGCACGCTTCGCTTTGCCCATCCTACCCTGCTCATCCCATATCAGGATTTATTTGAGAATGAAATAGCCCTGAGGCATTACTGCCCAAAACAGCAACCTGAAGCCCTACGAATTAAACAGCCGCGTCATCCATAAATTTTGGGACGAAGGCACCGTCATGCGATACGAAGATGACAAGATCGTGGTGGTGTTTGACAAGGTCGGGCACAAGACGATGAGTACGGCGATGGTGCTGGTCGAAAGGCTGCTGCGGCACGCCAAGCCAGAGTCAACATTCGTCTCCCACTTGCCTTCATGCAGAAGCCTCAACATTCATCTTTTGAAGGATGGTAATTCGCCTTCAAGTTTGAAATCATGAATGCAGCACTTTGCGCTGAGATATAGCCGTAGGCGTTGCTTAATTCATCCTCCTAATTAGCAAACCCAAAGGCTTCTGCCCACGCAGTGGGCAGAAGCCTTTGGGTTTGCACACCTGACTTAGAGAGCTGCCAGTAGCGCCTCCCCCATTCCCGTACAGCCCACGGCCTTCATTCCGACAGACATAATATCCCCCGTCCGGTAGCCCTGGTCGAGCACGGTTTCAACGGCCCGCTCCAGTTGATCAGCCGCTTCCGCTTCACTCAGGCCATAGCGCAACATCATGGCGGCACTCAGTACCTGCGCCAGGGGATTGGCCTTGTCCTGACCTGCAATATCGGGGGCGGAACCGTGGACGGGTTCAAACAGGCCGGGACCCGAAGCCCCAAGACTGGCGGAGGGCAACATTCCAATACTGCCCGTCAGCATGGCGGCAGCGTCCGAGAGAATGTCGCCAAACAGGTTTCCCGTGACGATGGTGTCAAACTGTTTGGGGTTTCGCAGGAGCTGCATGGCAGCATTGTCCACGTACATGTGCGACAACTCCACATCGGGATACTCGGCGGCGAGCTGGGTGATGCGATCGCGCCACAGTTGCGACACCTCCAGCACATTTGACTTATCTACAGAGCACAGCCGCTTGTTGCGTTTGCGGGCTGCCTCAAAGGCGACTCTGCCAATCCGCTCGATTTCGGATTCGGAGTACACCATCGTGTTGACACCGCGCTTTTCGCCCGTCTCTGTCTCAAAGATGCCCCTGGGCTGACCAAAGTAGATGCCGCCCGTCAGCTCTCGCACCACCAAAATATCGACGCCTTCCACCACCTCGCGCTTCAGGCTGGAAGCGTCTACCAGTTGGGGAAAGATCTGGGCAGGCCGCAGGTTGGCAAACAGGCCCAAACCCGATCGCAGCGCCAGCAGACCCCGTTCGGGCCGCTGACTGTTGGGCAGGGTGTCCCATTTATAGCCGCCGATCGCCGCCAGCAAAACCGCATCGCTGTCTTTGCACATCGCCAGACTGTCGGCGGGCAATGGTTCCCCCGTCGCATCGATCGCCGCCCCACCCATGAGCGCCTCCTGAAACGCAAACTGGATACCCGTATTGGCCCCCACCTTTTTGAGGGTCTCTACGGCCACCGCCATAATTTCGGGGCCAATGCCGTCGCCGGGAAGGAGGGTGATGCGATACTGCTGTGTCATAGCTCGTTGAATCAGTCTGAATGGCAATCCTTTATTCTACTGTGCAGGGTGCCTTTGGCTCTCAGTCGATGCGTCAGTCTCGAATGGAGTAGTGGCATTTGGTGTAGGAGGGGGATGGTTCAGGCGATCGCCCCAAACACCACAACCATAAATAAGGGCAACTCGTTGTGCTCTCCGAGCCATCCCCCTCTAATCCAGCTCCATCTTTGCAAAATGCTCTTGCATCAGCTTGTGCATGAACCGATAGCGACCGCCAATGCGCTGAAGCAACAGTCGCTCGGTACAGTAGTCGAGGAGGCGATCGTACCGGAAGGGGGCGTAGCCGTTCCAGTTGAGGATGATGCGGAGGGCAATATGTTGGATCAGCGCCTGCCCACCGCCGATCTTGAAGCTGAACCAGATTACAGCAAACAGCGACCATGCAATGACAGCAAGGATGGTGCCTGAAGTGAATATACCCTTCAAAGTAAGCTCCAACAGTAGCGTCAGAAGAATTGCGCTGAAAGGGGCGATCGCACTTAAAACCAGCATGTTTCTTCGAGAAGTCTTCATTCCTTGATTTGGAGTAATCCGAGTTTCAATATCTGCCTTTAGCCCACTAATCAACCCATCGATCAGCCCACCAATTAGCCCAAAAATCAGCCCAACTAATAGGCCAGTAGCCATCCCACCAATCAGTCCACCAATCAGCCCACCACTTAGCCCACCAAACAACCCAACAATCAGCCCGGAAATTAGCCCCAAAAATAGCCCACCAATCAGCCCAAAAATCAGGTTCAAACGAAGTGACCGTAAAAGTTTTCGTCTCGCAAAGCGTGACATCGAAATTTGAAGTGCTTCAACAGGTTTAATCTCATCCAGCCCACCAATCAACCCAATCGCCAACCCAACGATTAGCCCAACAATCAGTCCCAAAGTAAGCCCCAAAATCAGTCCAATAGTCGATCCATTGATTAGTCCAATAGTCGATCCGTTAATCAGCCCAAAAGTAAGCCCCAAAAACAGCCCAACAATCAGCCCAACAATCGGCCCAACAATCAATCGATACAACCATCTCTGGCTTTTGTGTGGCAACCAGGAGGGCTGCATTTTCTCAATCAGTAGTTCCGTCTGAGATTCCTGTTCCAGCGCCTTTGCTGCAAACACCAGCGCCCGTCGCACCGCTTTTTGGTGGGGCAGCTTTGCTTTGCCGTAGGTTCTGCTCAAGATCCCCTGCTCCTGCTCCTGTCGATCCACCAGTTTTCGCTTCATCGCAGAAATCCAGTACTGGTCTAACAGGTATTCCTGCTGCTCGGCATCGGTTGTTTTTTTCTGCCAGTCTGCCGCATCAAAGTTGCCCTCTGCGGCGACCAGCCCAAAAATGGAGAGAAATAGCGGTTTACTCAACAGGTCTTGCAGGGGTTCGCTGCTCTGGGCACTCTGCCACACGGTCCCCAGCCCAAACTGGTCAAGATAGTGCTGGATCTGCATCTCGCTCAACGGCTGCAAAAAAACAGCACCGTCCAGAAAC
This sequence comes from Elainellaceae cyanobacterium, assembly GCA_044356135.1. Taxonomy (GTDB): domain Bacteria; phylum Cyanobacteriota; class Cyanobacteriia; order Elainellales; family Elainellaceae; genus CAZVXA01. The sequence continues at coordinate 1,271 of JBIKWV010000523.1, read as the reverse complement.
AGATGCCGCCGCACCACTTCTTCGTATTCCTTGCGCCGACAGCACACCGCTACCCCCATCGGTCGGTGTTCCACGTCTCCCGTCAGCCACTGATTTAATGCACCAGCACAGGCTTCCTGATGCATTGGTGCCACCTCATCCAGCCCGTCCAGCAGCGGCAGCAGTTGATTTTGCGCCAGCCAGCTTTTACCCAAATCCTGCCGGATGCCGTACTTCGATTTCATCTCCGCCGCCAGCCAATCCAGAATCGGTAGCTTCGGATCTTTCCACGACGACAGATTCAGCAACACGGGAATCGGTTGATCGGTCGCCTGTTTTGCCCGCGTCACCAGATCCCGCGCCAGTTCCAGCAGCGTTGTCGTTTTACCCGCCCCCGGTTCCCCCAGAATCAGCAGCTTCTGCTGCACATCATCGCGCTCAAATACCTGCAAGATTGTCGTCTCCGCAGGCAACGGCTGGGGCGATCGCTGCCCAATACTGATCTCCCGGTCCCAGGGCGATCGCACCCATTCCGGCTGCATCTCCTTCCCCAGGTTGATCAGCATCTTCCCAACGGCAAGGTGCAAAGATTGGGCGATGCGATCGCTCACCTCCTTTTCCACCACCTTCAGCAGCTTCTCCTGGGTCACCTCTCGCCGCTGTTCGGGTTGAGGGTTCACAATCACCGTTCCCGGTTGATATTGTCCTGATCCATCATCAAGACCCACCGATACGAATATCACCTTGAGGCTGGTTGATAATGTTCTGGTCTCGCCCGTAGTTGATATTTTGCTGATTCAGTGTGGTCGTGTTTTGATTCTGGATGTTGATAATCTGCTGCGCCACCTGGCGAATCTCGCTGGCGAATACCTCATCCTCTGTCATCGCATCGTCGAGATACACTTCCAGCTTCGTTAAGGCGGTCAAAGAACCACTCTGTTCAACTGCCGTTAAAGCTGCTTCAGCCCTGCTATTCCCCTGAAACTTCGCCCGAATCTTATCGCGCAGCCCCTTCACCAGTTCAATTGCGCCAGAAAAGGTTGCTTTCGCCGCCTCCCCGGCTCCGGCTTTCACGAACTCATCGAAGGCAAGTTTGGCGATCGCGTTGGCGGTGATGCCTGCGGCAATGCTGGCGGGGTCAAACATAGTTGGCGGGAGAAAAAGGGCTGTCTGTTTTATAGCAAGAATTTTGGGCGATCGCACGGGGGATGAGGGGTGGGGGGCTTGCTATAAAATAAAATCCCAATAAAACCCAGGTTTCGCTTGGGGCGGCCCAGCCCCCCCAACCGAAC
>JBIKWV010000522.1:0-4361 GCA_044356135.1 Elainellaceae cyanobacterium | reverse complement strand
GTGCCATCAGTGATGCGGGGTGGGGAGAGATGGTTCGACAGTTGGAATACAAAGCCAGGTGGTATGGTCGAGACCTGGTGAAAATCGACCAATGGTTTCCCAGCTCTAAACGCTGTGGGAATTGTGGTCACGTTGTTGAGCGGTTGCCATTGAGCATCCGGGAATGGGAGTGCCCCAGTTGTGGGACGCACCACGACCGGGATGTGAATGCCGCTCAGAATATATTGGCCGTGGGACACACGGTGACAGCCTGTGGAGCGAGTGTAAGACCTGATAGGCATGAGTCTAGAGGGCAACTGCGAAGAAGCAGGAAATCTCAAGAGTGATTTTGGGAATCCCCATCCCTCTACAGGGTGGGGAGGATGTCAAGTCTCCCAATTGGAAACAGCGGGATGGCGCTGTCGCCTTGCGGCAGCGCCACCCTAAATTACTGACCAAATGCCCTGGCGGACTGTCCCAACCGTTGCCGCGACGTATTGCCCGGAACGGCCACATCCCCGGATGGGTCATAGTTAGGGCTACCACCCGCACTACAGCGCTCATCCAGCACACAGATCGCGTACTCCAGGGCATTCATCATGCGTCCCTGGTGCTGTCCCACCCATTCCACCCGATCGACTGGACTGCCGCTGACCGCTGCCTCGATTCCATCCCGGTAATGGCCCAGATCGCCCAGGTCATCCACATCTTGCGGGCTGCGGCGGCGGTTGCGAGACTCCACTAACTCCCGATAGCTGTCAACGCGCTCCCGCCATTCATTGGCTTCCTCCGCTCGATTTGCCCAGTCAGTGAAGCGATCGCCCTGAGCTACCCAAATTCCTGGCAAGCTGGCCAGCAGAACGCCAACGTTTGGCACCCCGCTGCTGGCCCGACTGCTATTCACAAACACCCAACCCCGGTTCTGAACCTCCGCCTGTTGCGGCTGTCCACCTGATGCAGGCCGCACAAACCTGACGCTCTTGAGGGCGTGGGCTTGCAGGTTAGGATTTCTGGGATGGGGACGGGGGGCAAGGGTGTCGTCGTACTGCGTCTCGATGCGGTTGCCCTGCTGGTCGGCGATCGCCGTAATCCGTCCCTTGTTGTCGCGGCTGATGGTGTAGCGATCGGGCAATGAAATCTGGATTTTGGTGCGGCTGAAGCCGTCAGGCGTGTAGCGAATAAAGAAGCCTGATGGGTGGTACGACCAGCGATTCGCTGGGACATCCCGACTACCTTCTCCACGACCGGGATTTCCGGCCAGCACCGCAAGCTGCTCTAGCTGGCTGTAGGAGGCATTGCCAGAGGAAAGGAGCGATCGCATACTGGCCTCTGCATTGAGAATCTGCCGCACGGGGCCGGGCAGGCTGGCAAAGGCACGGCTGCGAATCTCCGGCGGGATTTGTCCCCAGGCTCCGCCATTCAAACGGTTGATTTCATCCTCAGTCAGCAGTTGCCGTGCCGTTGCCTGAAGTTCACCTGACAGGTCGCTAATTTTGGTGCGCGCCAGTATCGCCCACAGCAGCATTTGAATGTCGCGCTGGGCAATTTGGGGGTTCTGGGTCGATCGCTGCAAAATCCGCTGAATAATCCCATCCCGTTTTCCTTTCAGTGGCGCGTACAGATACCCCTCACCCGTCCCCGGCCCGTGGGTTCCCGCATGCAGACAGTAGCTTTGGGCGTCAAACTCATAGGTTCCAGGCTTCAGGCGAAAGCTGCCATTCTCTCCCCGCTGGAGCTGCGCCATTGGTGTAAACCGAGGATTGTAGCCATCCAGCAGTGATACCTCGGCCCTGGCATCGGCCAACGCTGTCGAAACGGGAGGCTCCTCCCGCAGCAGGCTATCTAATCCAGGAATCGGCGGTATGGGAACGCCACCAGGAAGACCGGGAATCCGGGGAATCGGAAGCCCAAACTGCGCCAGAACAGGGGCCGGGGTGAGTACCAGCAGTCCCGCCAGGATCAGATGCCGCATTGTTTTACTCCATCACAGATCTAAACTGTTCAATTCAAACATGGAAAATTCTGAATTGGTGAAAATTTGCCATCGATCGCCCAATGTAGGATTGCGGGGTTTGTAGAAAGTAAAGGATAGTTTCAGCTACTCCTTTGGCTGCTAGATAAGGTACACCATTTCCAACAGTCTTAAACATGTTGGTCAGGGTCATTGTGTCGGGTAAGCAGAACTCTCTAGGGAGGGACTGCAAAGCCAGTGCTTCTGCTACTGATAGTCTGCGTGCTTTATAAGGATGCAGATGGACTTCATTGTTGCCATAACAAACAGTGGGAGAATAGCGCCATCGATGCAACCTCTTGAAGGATTTCTTCGAATCATCGCCTTCTTTTACAGATGTAAACTTCTTAAATCCTGCTTTTGGCCGAAAGCAATTGGTTGCATTCGGATGATTTAAGACATTGTTCTTGTTGAACCAAAATTCTACAGTCAAGTCTTGAATTACTTTGGCGGGGCAATCGAAATGAGAATCCTCCTGAAAAATGTTTGTATCAGGCCAGGGAAGTGAAAAAATTTCATCCTGTGAGTATTTGATGTACTGCTTCCACGGAAAAAAGGTTGCTGGAATTTCTGCTGATTGGCCGACCTCAATGTATAGATTCTTCAAAAGATCAGACTTAAATCCAAGTAGAATGATCCTGTCCCTATCTTGTGGAACGCCATATTCAATAGAGTTAATGAGGCGCTCTGTTAACACATAGTTGGCGCGGTTCAATTTGAATTTCAATTCTTCATAGAAGAGTCGGTGTTGCCTGGTTCTCCAGAGACCTTTCACATTCTCAAATACAAAAAAGTCAGGCTGCTGTTGACAGATCAACTCAACATAGGAACCTGAAAGCTTCCCGTGATCACCATTCCTACCTCTGTTCTTTCCACCCACTGAAAAATCTGGACAGGGAGAACCACCGATAAACCCAACAATATTAGAACTTTTGTAAGAGTCCTGTATTAACTGTTGAAGAGGTGAGCGATTCTGCTCAATAATTAGCTGAGTAATGTCCCCTTGTTCCTCAGAGTAGTAGCCGTAGCGAGGGTGAGGCAAACCCATGCAATTCCTCGCATAGGAGTGACCGTCAATAAATGCAGAAGAAACATCACTAACATAACGGATCTCAAAACCTGCTGCCTCAAAGCCTAAATCGAGGAAGCCAGCTCCAGAAAAAAAGGAGAATATTGCAATTCGATCGTTCTCAACCCCCATCGTTAATCCTTTCAACCTCAAACTACTTGACTCATCTTTTTGTAGCCAACAGGAATGATTTTTGTAGCCAACAGGAATGAACTTGATTCAAAAGTACTATAGAGGATAATGGGTGAATATTCAAGCTTCTAAGTAGGCAGACGTGATTAAGCTTGAAACCCCAAAAGCTGTTCCGCCCCCTGCGCGGGCGGAACAGCTTTTGGGGTTTCAACTTTTTCCACGCCCACTTACTTACTGGAGTTTTGACTAATTTTCCTGTAATGCCGCGAAACGCCCTCGCAGAGGGCGTTTCGCGGCATATTTAATCTAGCGCTGATTTTCTCCCAAACGCTGGCGCAGTCAGCGTTTGGGAGAAAATCAGCGCAATTTAGTCAAAAGTCCAGTTACTTAGTGTTCAGTCAATCACGTCCGTAATTGCTACATGGCTACCTTGTGTAGTCTAATTTCATGCTCCATCCCATTTTGGTGAGAAGCTTTATCAATTACGGTCTTAGAAATTGACCAAAATTTCTTCAGGTCGCTGCCCAAATTACTGCAACATCACTGTACTGCTTGAAAATTGGATCAGCGCTCACAAGAACCATTTCTTCTAACTGTGTCTGGGCGATCAACATTCTGTCAAATGGGTCTTTGTGATGCAGGGGTAATGCCGCTGAACGTAGAGCGTGAGTTGCCTTAATTTCTAACGATCGCACACTCAACAGACCCATACGGCTGGCAATGTAACCCTCCGGCGATTCTGGTAAAGGCAACTTTCCGATCGCAAATTTAATTCCGATTTCCCAAACGCTTGCGACAGAGAGCCATAACTCATTTGTTTCGTTGACGATGTGGGCGATCGCCTCCTCACTCAAACGCTCTGGTTGGGCAAACCACCATAGCCAGCACTGGGTATCCAACAAAAGCTTCACGCTTCACCACCCTCAAATGCTGCCAATATTTCTTCTGGTAAAGGTGCATCAAAATCTTCTGGCACAGTGAACCGCCCTGTATCTGCTCCTAAACTGTTCCGTCGATTAGCGTTGGTATGAAATGGAACCAGCTTCGCAATGGGGATGCCCCGGTTTGAAATGATAATTTCCTCTCCAAGCTCTACACGAGATAGAAGTCGAGAGAGGTTCGTTTTAGCCTGATGGATGTTGACACTTTCCATATCTTTTTGAACTAAGT
>JBIKWV010000520.1:0-4381 GCA_044356135.1 Elainellaceae cyanobacterium | reverse complement strand
GGATAGACTCTAAGTGGAGTTTTGACTTTTTTCCCTGTAATAAGTAAGTACTGGAGTTTTGACTATTTTTTCCTGTAATGCCACAAAACGCTCTCTACGAGAGCGTTTTGTGGCAAATTTAATTTTTAGCGCCGATTTAGTCAAAATTCCAGTAAGTAACTGGGCGTGGAAGGGGCGATCGCCCCCTTTACTTCGCCGCTCCCGCAGGAATCCCCAGAATATCCTCAATTCGAGGCATCTCCTCCAGCGGAATCACCCGTCCCTCATCCTCAAAACCGGGAATCTGGTCAAAGTTGAGATAGCGGTACAGGTCGGATGCAAAGGGATTGATCTTCTTCGTGACGATCTCCATGTACTCATCCACCGTTGGAATTCGCCCCAGCAGCGCACAGACCGCCGCCAGTTCCGCCGAGCCGAGGTATACCTTTGCGTCCTTACCCATGCGGTTATTGAAGTTCCGCGTCGAGGTGGAGAACACCGTCACCCCGTCGGCCACCCGTGCCTGATTGCCCATGCAAAGAGAGCATCCCGGCATCTCTGTCCGAGCGCCCGCAGCGGCGAAGATGCCGTAGTAGCCTTCCTCGCGGAGCTGTTGTTCATCCATCCGGGTGGGTGGCGCGATCCACAGGCGCACCTTGACCGGGCCAGCCCCCTCCAGCACTTTGGCAGCGGCGCGATAGTGACCAATGTTGGTCATGCAGGAGCCAATGAACACCTCGTGGATCGGATCACCCGCGCACTCCGACATCAGTTTAATGTTGTCGGGGTCATTGGGAGCAGCCACCAGGGGTTCCTTAATCTCGTCCAGGTTGACCTCAATCACCTCGGCGTATTCGGCATCGGGGTCAGCTTCCATCAGCGAGGGATTGGCCAGCCACTGCTCCATCTTCGCCACCCGACGCAGGATAGTGCGGGCGTCGCCGTAGCCACGAGCCACCATATTCTTCATCAGGGCAACGTTCGATCGCAGGTATTCTGCCACCGTGTCAGTGCTCAGCTTAATGGTGCAACCCGCCGCCGATCGCTCCGCAGTGGCGTCCGTCAGCTCAAATGCCTGCTCCAGTTGCAAATCGGGCAGTCCCTCCATTTCGATAATCTTGCCGGAGTAGACGTTCTTCTTGTTCTCCTTGGCCACCGTCAGCTTGCCCTGCTGGATCGCCACATAGGGAATCGCGTTCACGATATCCCGCAACGTCACGCCAGACTGAAGCTTTCCGGTGAAGCGCACCAGCACCGACTCCGGCATATCCAGCGGCATCACCCCCAGCGCAGCGGCGAAAGCCACCAGACCAGAACCAGCGGGAAAAGAAATCCCCAGCGGGAAGCGGGTGTGGGAATCGCCCCCAGTACCAACCGTATCGGGCAGCAGCATGCGGTTCAACCAGGAGTGAATAATACCGTCTCCAGGACGCAGGGAGACACCACCACGGGAGGTCATAAAGTCGGGCAGGCTGTGGTGGGTCTTGATATCCACGGGTTTGGGGTAGGCAGCGGTGTGGCAGAAGCTCTGCATCACCAGATCAGCGCTGAAGCCGAGGCAGGCCAATTCCTTCAGTTCGTCGCGGGTCATCGGGCCAGTGGTGTCCTGGGAACCAACGGTGGTCATGTGGGGTTCGCAGGAGGTACCGGGACGAACACCGGGGACACCGCAGGCTTTACCGACCATTTTCTGAGCCAGGGTGAAGCCTTTGCCCGTGTCGGTGGGCTGTTTGGGGCGAACGAAGGCAGGGCTGGGGGACAGACCGAGGACCGCACAGGTCTTGTCGGTGAGGGTGCGGCCAATCAGCAGGGGAATGCGGCCTCCAGCGCGCACCTCATCCAGAATCGTGTCGGGCTTCAGGGCGAAGGTGGCAATGACTTCCCCTTGCTGATTCACAATCTCGCCTTTGTAGGGGTAGATCGTGATCACATCCCCCGTTTCCATCCGGGTCACGTCGCACTCAATGGGGAGAGCGCCAGAGTCCTCAGCGGTATTGAAGAAAATAGGAGCGATCTTGCCGCCCAGGATGTAGCCACCCGATCGCTTGTTGGGAACAAAGGGAATGTCCTGTCCAATGTGCCAGAGCACCGAGTTGATGGCGGACTTGCGGGAGGAACCCGTGCCCACCACATCGCCTACGTAGGCAACGGGGTGCCCCTTCTGCTTCAGTTCTGCAATGGTTTGCAGGCTCCCTGGCTGGCGCGTCTCCAGCATCACCAGGGCGTGCAGCGGGATATCAGGACGGGTTGTAGCATGAGGTGCAGGCGATAGGTCATCGGTGTTCGTTTCACCAGGGACTTTGAACACGGTGACCGTAATCGCCTCCGGCAGCGACGGACGGCTGGTGAACCAATCAGCGTTGGCCCAGGCGGTCATCACCTGTTTGGCGTAGGCATTGCCGCTGTCAGCCAGCTCCTGTACGTCGTGGAAGGCGTCGTAGACCAGCAGGGTTTTACCCAGCGCAGCAGCAGCGGTGGCTGCGATCGCATCATCGGCGTTCAACAGGTCAATCAATGAGTGGACGTTGTAGCCCCCCATCATGGTGCCCAGGAGTTCCGTGGCCTCTTTGGGTGAGATCAGGGGACTGGTGGCTTCACCTTTGGCGATCGCCGTCAAAAATCCCGCCTTCACATAGGCCGCCTGGTCAACACCGGGGGGAATGCGATCGCGTAGCAGCTCCAGCAAGAAGCCTGCCTCTCCGGCTGGTGGTTGTTTCAGTAATTCACACAGCGCCGAGGTTTGCTCCGCACTTAGCGGCAGGGGTGGAATACCCAGTGCCGCCCGCTCCGCAACGTGTTGACGATAAGATTCCAGCATGGTTTGAACGTCTCCCGGCACCAGCACAAGATTGAATGTAAGGGTTAACGAAATGGTCTATCCCAGCAGTGTTTGGGACAGTGATGTGCGATACGAAATGGCACAAAGCGACCCTGAAATGCGTCAGCTTGTGCACGATAGCAAACGCAGATTTGTGGGCAGCTTTACGATCGTGACCAAACTTCACACTTCTTTTAATTACATGAATATACCTCTAAGGTACCTCGGTTTTTCGCAGACTGTCCTGGTGAATGGGTGCGATCGTTGTTAAAGAACAAGGGATTACCTGTGCTAGGCTAAGCGGGCAATTTTGGAGGGCGATTGGGTGGAAGGGACCCCCTTTCGAGAACTGGGACTGGGTACTGGATAGCAGTACTGGCAGTTGAACCACTTTGCCTGTTCCGGTGCAGTTAAAGGAATAACCGTAAACCTACCGATAGGCGATCGCTGTTCCGCTCTGACATAACTTTCAGGAGAGACATTCAGGATGACTGATCAAAAAAAGGCGTTGATTACCGGAATTACGGGTCAGGATGGTTCGTACTTGAGTGAGTTCCTGATTGAGAAGGGCTACGAAGTACACGGTATCATCCGTCGTACTTCTACGTTTAACACCGATCGGATCGACCATCTCTACGAAGACCCCCATAACGAATCAGCACGTCTGTTTTTGCACTACGGCGATCTGACGGATGGGACAACGCTGCGAAGAATCCTCGAAGAAGTCGAACCTGTTGAAATCTATAACCTGGGTGCCCAGTCCCACGTCCGGGTTAGCTTCGACTCGCCAGAGTACACGGTTGATTCCGTGGGTGTGGGGACCCTGCGCATTCTGGAGGCTATTCGCGACTATCAGAAGCGCACCGGGAAAGAAGTGCGCTTCTACCAGGCCGGTTCTTCTGAGATGTTTGGCCTGGTACAGGCGGTGCCCCAGAAAGAAACCACGCCTTTCTACCCCCGCAGTCCCTACGCCTGCGCCAAAGTCTATGCTCACTGGCAGACAGTCAACTATCGCGAATCCTATAACCTGTTTGCCTGCAACGGGATTTTGTTCAATCATGAATCCCCCCGCCGTGGCGAAACCTTTGTCACCCGCAAGATCACCCGTGCTGTCGCTCGCATCGTTGCGGGTCAACAGAAAAAGCTCTACATGGGAAATCTGGACGCAAAACGGGACTGGGGCTATGCCAAGGACTACGTGCGAGCGATGTGGCTGATGCTCCAGCAGGAAACTGCCGATGACTACGTGGTTGCGACCGGAGAAACCCATTCAGTGCGCGAATTTCTGGAGTTGGCCTTTGGGCATGTCAACCTCAACTGGCAGGACTATGTGGAATTCGATGAGCGCTACCTGCGTCCCGCAGAGGTAGACTTGCTAATTGGCGATCCGACCAAAGCCAGGGAGAAGCTGGGCTGGGAGCCGACGGTCACGTTTGAGGAACTGGTTCATCTGATGGTCGATGCAGACCTGACGGCACTGGGTCTGGTTCCCTTAAATGGGAGCACCATCCAGCCCATTACGGATCATGCAACGGTTCGACAGGGGGTGTCGGGGGCTGTTCTGCGGGCTTAGGGTCTGTCTTA
>JBIKWV010000519.1:0-4387 GCA_044356135.1 Elainellaceae cyanobacterium | reverse complement strand
TGCGCCTGCAACACAAACAGCCGCAGCACCATCGGCTCAATGCCCGCCTCCAGAAAATCCCGAATCGTGGTGAAATTTCCCAGCGACTTCGACATCTTCTCGCCGCCGATATTCACAAACCCGTTGTGCAACCAGTAGCGCGACAGTGGTTTGGCCAGAGCGGCTTCCGACTGGGCGATCTCATTCTCATGGTGTGGAAAGACCAGATCCTGCCCCCCCGTATGGATGTCGATACTATCGCCCAGGTCTTCGCGCACCATCACCGAGCATTCAATGTGCCAGCCCGGTCGCCCCTTGCCCCAGGGAGAATCCCACTCCGGTTCCCCCGGTTTCGCGGCCTTCCACAGGGCAAAGTCCATCGGATGCCGTTTCTTCGTCTCCGCCTCTTCGTCTAACCGTCCGCTGGCCCCGGCCTCCATTTGATCCAGCTTGCGCCCCGACAGTTTGCCGTAGCTGGGGAATCGCTCCACTGCATAGTACACGTCCCCCTCAACGGGATAGGCATACCCGCGATCGATTAGCATCTTAATAAAGTCCACGATCTGTGGAATCACCTCCGTCGCCTTCGGATAGTGATCCGCCTCCAAAATATTCAGCTTCGCCATATCCTCCAGGTATGCCTGGATGTACTTCTCGGTGATCTGATTCCAGGACACGTTCTCCTGGTGTGATCGCTTAATAATCTTGTCGTCAATATCCGTAAAGTTCTGCACAAACTGCACCTCGTACCCCCGCCACAGCAAATACCGCCGCAGCACATCCCAGGCAATGTAGTTGCGAGCATGGCCGACATGGGAGTAGTCGTACACCGTCACGCCGCAACAGTACAGCTTCACCTTTCCCGGCTCCAGCGGCTCAAAGGTTTCTTTCTTACGGGTCAGCGTGTTGTACAGCGTCAGCGACATGATAAGGACACAGTAAAAGTGCAACGTCGGGGCAAACGGTCGTCCAACCATAGGGACAAACGGTCGTTTGTCTTCTGATGGCAGCAAAGGTCATTCACCCCAAAAGGTATCTGAATCAACGATAGATCATCCCACAGCACAGGAAATTCCCCAACTAGAGAACCTCTTCTTTTCGGCATTGCTGATTGGAAGGATGAATTTTTGTAGAGAGCCGCGCTAAGCGCGGCTCTCTACAAAAATTCATCCCTGAATTAAGCAACGCCGAGAACCTTTTCCCCCTGCATCACCCAGCGCCCTGAGCAGAGCCAAAGGGAGTGGAGCCGAAGAGAGCGGCATCTTCCTGCGCCAGCGCCACCTGCCAATCCTCATTGACCTGCTGGAGCTTGAACTGGGGGCACTGCCTGAGAAACTTCAGAAACGTAGCAGCCAACTTCCGTTCTTTCAGCAAATCCGTTACCGATCGCCCATAAACCTCTTTGAACCGAAATCCCAGAAACTGCACCGACACATAGCCATCGATCGCCTGGGGCAGCAACTCCTTCAACAGGCTCACCAGTTGTGCCTGTAGCTCTGTGGAATGTGCATTCACCTTTGGCTCTGCCTTCTGAGAGGTGGACTGAGCCGCCTTCGGAGTGTTTTGCTTGGCGGAGGTGGTTGCTTCGCAGTTCTCTGTAGGGATAAGCGCCATCCTCACTTCTGCACCTGTGGCGTGCGTCACGATCAGGGTTTTGTCCCTGCATGCCACCCGATGCACGATTAATCCTCTGGATTGCAAGAGATTGCGCAGTGGCAGCAGGTGCTCATCGGAGGAGCAGACGATGACTTCTCGCAGATCAGGGTAGTACAGAAAGATTGAGGCTCCCACCGCCGTCATCTGCAGGTCGGCGGCGTTTTTTCCGGTGGGGACATGGATCAATTGATAGCCCCGCTGGTGTAGTCGGGCGTCGTGACCGTTGAGGGATTTCCAGTTGCCGAAGGCGATCTTGCAGCGGAGGGGATGCTGGCAAAGGTTGGCGATCGCCCCCTCTTCCGTTTCTGTCAGACGCAAATTCTCTGCATCCATCAGCAGTGCCGTAATTCCCCCAGATACCTCTGGCTCGGGGGTTGGTTTCGAGCAAACGGCCTGCATTTTCTGCATCAGTTGTCTGTATTCCCGGGAAAAAGCAAATTCTGGGGTGGTCAGCTTCTGAAGAATTTCCTTCGCCCGCTGAACCGGATCCGAGGATCTGCCCAGTTCATCCGTTAACTTCTCCAACAAAACAGTGCGGTTGCGATTGCTGCTCCAGTTCTTCTGTCGATATGGCTCGGACAGGAGGGTGGGCTGCGTCTGGTGGGCGATCGCCAGCGCCTGGTAAATGGATGTGCTGATTTGAGTGATCGCTGCGGAGTCGTTCACAGTGAACTCACCAGTGAGAATTAGCCCTTAGAATTCCCTGAAGAATTGATAAAACATTCACCACACCCAACCCAGGAGAAGATAAGCAATAATATGGGGTATCGTTGCAGTCCGGATAATGGTTTACAGCGTTTTTCATATTCGTGAGGTACGAGGGGTGTGGGGGCGGTGCCCCCATACAGGGGTTCCACCCCTGCACCCCGTACCTCACCAGGACGAAAAGGACTGTATCTGTTAAAGAACTGCCGTATCTCTATCTCCAATCGTCTTATCTCATCGCGCCATGCAAACCGCAGCCAACACCGACCCAACCGCCACGATGGACAACACCAAGCACGGTCTACCCGTCACCATCATCACCGGATTCCTGGGTAGCGGCAAAACCACTCTGTTGAACCATATCCTCTCCAATCAGGAAGGGCTGAAGACGGCTGTTCTAGTCAACGAGTTTGGCGAGATTGGGATCGACAATGAGCTGATTGTTTCCACTGACGAAGACAACAGCATGGTGGAACTGAGCAACGGCTGTATCTGCTGCACAATTAACAACGACCTGCTGGATGCGGTCTTCAAAATTCTAGAGCGTCAGGATCGGATCGATTACCTGGTGGTGGAGACCACTGGACTGGCCGATCCCCTGCCTGTTGCTCTCACCTTCCTGGGTACAGAACTGCGGGATCTGACTCGCCTGGACTCCATTGTGACTGTGGTTGATGCTGCTAACTACAGTCTGGATTTGTTCAACAGCGAGGCCGCCCACAACCAGGTTGCCTACGGCGACATTATTCTTTTGAACAAGGCCGATCTGGTAGATGAGGCCGACCTGGATCTGCTGGAAGTCAAGATTCGGGACGTGAAAGATGGTGCCCGCATTCTCCGCACCACCAAGTCTCAAGTTCCCCTGCCGCTCATCCTCAGCGTCGGCCTGTTTGAATCAGATAAGTACTACCAGCCTGCTGACAAGATACACGACCATGATGACCATGACCACGGCCATCACGACCACGATCATCATGCGCACGACCATGCCCATGCTCATGCGCACGATCACCATGATCATTCAAGCTGCGACCACGACCACGGCCATTGCGAGCACGACCACGACCACGACCACCATCACCACTCCAATCACCTGGAGGTGGATGGGTTTACGTCGGTGTCGTTTGTGAGCGATCGCCCCTTCGCCATCAAGAAATTCCAGAACTTCCTGGACAACCAGTTACCTGCCAACGTCTTCCGTGCCAAGGGCATCCTCTGGTTTGACGAAAGCCCCAAACGCCACATCTTCCACCTCAGCGGCAAGCGTTTCACCCTGGATGATACCGAGTGGAAAGGGCAGGAGAAGACCCAGATGGTTCTGATTGGTCAAAACCTGGATCACGACAAGCTGAAGGAACAACTCCAGGCTTGTGTCACGCTGCCCAGCACCAATCGCGGTAAGGGTTTTGGCAAATAAGGAAATTTCTACGAAAGAAATTCCCGTCGTGTGGATGTCTCCCCTACTGCGCGGGGAAGACATCCAATTACCTGGAGTTTTGACTAAATTGCGCCGATTTTTTCTGAAACGCTGGCAGCACCAGCATTTCAGAAAAAATCAGCGCTAGAATTAAGTTCGCCGCGAAACACCCTCGTAGAGAGCGTTTCGCGGCTCTATGGGGAAAATAGTCAAAAGTCCAGTAAGCACTAGTGGGTCATTTGGCATGAGCATTTCCATTCATTTTGTGGGACGGGCATCTTGCCCGTCTGGGCGGGCGAGACGCCCACCCCACAGAGGTATAGCTATGAGCAAAGCCAATGACCCACTAGTGGGTCATTGGCCTTGAATATCAGGATTCGCCATCGTTCGGCTTCGTTCAAGCGTTTGCGCCCCCTAAATCCCCCAATTCTGGGGGACTTTGAACGGTTCAATTCCTTTGAAACAGTCCTTTAGGGGTCGGTTCCCCCCAGAACTCCCCATTGAGGGGGCAGGGGGTGTCTGGGGGGCTAGGGGGGGCGGTGCGGCAGACATCGGGTGAAAATGGCGATGTCCATGCCAAATGACCCACTAGTAGTCCACCAAAGAAACGTTGCCTGGTTGAAGTGGCGC
>JBIKWV010000517.1:0-4402 GCA_044356135.1 Elainellaceae cyanobacterium | reverse complement strand
TCGCCGCGCCTCTCTCAAAAAAAAATTGGTTTTATTTAATTTGCGATCCTTACTGGTTAGGAGTTCCGTCCCAGGGGCTAATTTCCAGGACGCCATTCGGCTTAAATACAACCTTAAACTGAGCCAGTGCTTCCCGGCGCGGGGTATCTGTTGGGTTGTACCGCAGATCCAGCAGCGGTGTTTCCTTGACGAAATCCAGCGCTGGCTGGTTCACATAGCGAAATCCCAGAATATCGCCATTTTCGGCCACCCCAACCCGATACACCAGGTCTTCAGTGAATGTGGGTGTGGTTCTCCAGGACTGGTCGAGGGTGTCGTACAGGCTGCGGGTCAGTGATTCAAGGCGAATCGGGTCTGTGATCGTCGGGGCACTGTTGAGTAGTTCCTCATCGGCGTCAGCAGTTGGACTGGCTTCAGGGCTGGCGGCAGGGGTCGCTGTTGGGCTGGCTTCAGGACTGGCTGCGGGTGTCGCCGTTGGGTTGACGGCGATCGGAGTTGGAGACACCGCAGGAGAACTATCGGGACTCGGCGGACTGGCGGCAGGGGTTGGAGAAACCGCAGTCGTGGTCTGGGGAGTCGTTTCTGCAGTTGGCTCGGTGCGACGTTCGGGAATGGGGGTGAAGAAGAGGGCCAGTGCTGCCACCGCCACACTTGCCGTTCCCAATGCAGCAGGCACGATCCACCGGGGAGATTCATGGGTGACGGCGTAGCGTCGGGAAACGGGCGTTAACTTCAACCCCAGGTCAGGGAGGGTTTGGGCGTCAGCGTAGAGCTGGTCGATCGCCTCCACCAGATCAAATAGCTGCACCGTGCGCAGATCCATTTGCATGGGAGCCGCTGGTTCCGCACCATTACCGCCAACCTGAGGCTTTACCGTCAACCGATGCAAGTTGGTATCAATCCGCTGGAGCTGTACCAGGTCAGATTGACTGCTGTGGTGTGGATGGGGGACACCGCTCAAAAATTCCTGGGCATAGTTGCTGACGGACTGCGACAGGCTTTCCAGAAACTCACGTCCACCCGCTAGAGGTTTCTCCTGCCCCAGCATGTGGCATTCTGCGTTGATCACTCGGGTCAAAACCGGACGCCCAAATCCTGTAGGGGCGATCACTTCTTCGCCCAGCCCTTCCACCACCAGTTTGCAATTGGGCAAGCTGTATTGCCGCTGAATTGTCATTCCATTTCTCCATCAACAGGCGGCATCATGCTACATCTCCATCAAACAGGCTATACCAGAGCCGTTGGGTGCCTGCCGTGCCTGTACACATCAGCAGTTGGCTCAGCAGGTTCAGCGCCAGGTCATCCAGTTTTTCCTCAGTGTCGTAGATCATGACTCCGGTGCGGCGTGGATTCATGCGGGCGCGGAAGTGTGCCCGGAAGCGCTCCAGATATTCAGCCAGCCGGGGACTGTGGTCATAAGAAAGCTGTTTGTCACTGAGCTGCTGATGGGCCAGCAGCAGTTGGCGGATCAGCACCGTCAGCCGTCGCGACATCTGGCAGATCAGCATGACCATTGCTTTTGCCTCGGCCATGCTTAGATCGCGGCGTTTACTGCGCTGTCGCAGTGGGTTCGTGCTGCGAATCTGCCACAGAGACACCCGACTTTTAACAATCTCTTGCAGTTCCAGGTCACGAGACACCATTAGCAGGGCTTCGGAACCGCCCAAATCCAGAGCTTCGATCGCCAGCAGCAAAAAGTCAAGCTGTACCCGCGCCCGACGGGGAAGCACTCCGCCGAGCGGCTGTACATCGGGGAGCGACTCGAGAATTGCGGGGGTGGACTGGGCGGGGGGATCTTCTACTTGCATTGCCCTCGTACAAACTAACGATTGAATGATCTATAGCAATCCTATTTGATTTGGGAGAGGGGTGCAGGGGGGGAACCCCTGCGTGGGGGCACCGCCCCACACCCCCTTCTTACAACCGATTTAGGATGACTGTATATGAAATGGTTGAATTCTTTGAATTCGCTAACTGAAATGAATGAACTGCCAATTGCGGGATTCACCTTAGTGAGAGCAACCAACCAATCACTCTAACAGTAATTGTGATGAAATACGTCTTCTGAAGCTAGGATGCCCAAAAAGATTTGGGACAGATCAGCCTGGTGTTGCGAACACTCAGTTCTGCAACATGGGTGTTTGGTTGCTCTCGCCCCTCAAGGGGCACACCCCCTGACCCCCTTACAAAACTTTCGAGTTTCTGTACTAGACTTCAACCTTGACGCCGCGCCAGAAGGCAACGTATCCGGCAATATTCTTGGCTGCATCTTTAGGAGTTGGATAGTACCAGGCCGCATCCTTGTTGGTCTGTCCGTTGACATCAATCGTGTAATAGCTGGCAACGCCCTTCCACGAGCAGGTGGTGTGGGTGTCGCTGGGCTTGAGATATTCCGAGTTGATGGCATCGGGCGGGAAATACTGATTCCCCTCCACAACGATACAGTTATTGCTCTCGGCCAACACTGCACCGTTCCAGATCGCCTTTGGCATGAATTTTTCTCCGAAAGCTAAAGTTTAATGACGAAAGGGGGGCAGTTTCAGTTCCGTCACCCAATCGCCTATTCTAGCGCCCTAAACTGTAAAAATGATGGTGAAATAGGGTCTTCACCCGTCTCCTGACCCTTGGCAACATCACGCCTTCCCCGGAGCCTGAAGCTATGACTCAGTCTGCTGTGTCTTCCACTCCCGCATCGGTTCGCGTTTCTACCCTGCAACCGATCGATTACCGCAACGCTCAGTCAGTGCCAGAGGTGCTGGCTCGCTGTGCCCAACGCTCCGATATTTCTGGCATCTTGGCGTTGCACGATCCTCATGCCAAACCAGAAATTAAACTGTCCTACGGCGAATTAGATGTGCAGGTGAAAAAGTTTGCGGTGGGGATGCAGTCGCTGGGGGTGCAGGCGGGCGATCGCATTGCCTTAATCTCGGATAACAGCCCCCGCTGGCTGGTGGCCGACCTGGGCATCATGACGGCGGGCGCGGTGGATGTGGTGCGCAGTTCCCAGGCCGACCGGGATGAAGTGGTTTTTATCCTTGGTAACAGTGGTAGCACGGGTTTGGTGGTTCAGGACAAAGACACCCTGGCCAGACTACGCAAAGAAATGAGCGATCTGCCCATCCGGTTCGCCATTCTGCTGTCGGATGAAACGCCTGATGCGGACGACAGTTTGAAAGTCATGAGCTATGCCCAATTTATCGACCTGGGTGACTCTGGGGCGCTGGTGATCCCGCCCATCACCCCCGATTCTCTGGCAACCCTGCTCTACACTTCCGGCACCACGGGCCGCCCCAAAGGCGTGATGCTGACCCACGGGAATCTCCTGCACCAGATCAATACGGTTTGGGAGATTGTGCAACCCCAACCGGGCGATCGCGTTCTCAGCATTCTTCCCACCTGGCACGCCTATGAGCGTACCTGCGAATATTTTCTGCTGTCTCAAGGCTGTTCCCAGGTCTACACCAACCTGAGAAACGTCAAACAGGATCTGAAAAAGTACAAACCCAATTTTATGGTGGGCGTTCCTCGCTTGTGGGAATCCATCTACGAGGGCATCCAGAGGAATTTTCGGGAGCAGCCCCCCAACAAGCAAAAGCTGGTGAACTTTTTGCTGGACAACAGCCGCCACTATATTGAGGCCAGACGGATTGTGCAGGGATTGTGCCTGGGCAATATGAATCCCTCGTCTGGGGAGAAACTAAAGGCCAGACTGGAAATGACCTATCGTTGGCCGGGTCACCGCCTTGCTCACAAACTGGTCTACGGCAAAGTGAAGGAGGCGACAGGCGGCTGTATCAAACAGGTGATCAGCGGTGGTGGTGCCCTGGCCACGCACCTGGACACCTTCTTCGAAGTGATTGGTCTGGAGGTGCTGGTCGGTTACGGGCTGACGGAAACTGCCCCTGTTCTGACTGCCCGCAAACCTTCTGCAAACCTGCGTGGCTCCGCCGGACAACCGCTGAGCTACACCGAAATCAAAATTGTGGATCCCGAAACTCGTGCCATGCTACCGAAAGGTCAGCGGGGACTGGTGATGGCGCGGGGGCCACAGGTGATGAAGGGCTACTACCAGAACCCAGAAGCCACTCAAAAGGCGATCGACCCCGAAGGCTGGTTCGATACGGGTGACCTGGGCATGATCGTGGGCGACGGTTTCCTGGTACTGACGGGCCGCGCCAAAGACACCATCGTTCTGACCAATGGCGAGAATATTGAACCGCAGCCAATTGAGGATGCCTGTCTGCGTAGCCCGTTTATCGATCAGATGATGCTGGTGGGTCAGGATGAGCGATCGCTGGGTGCTCTGATTGTTCCGAATCAGGAAGCGCTCGAACACTGGGCAACTGCTCAGAAGGTTGAAATCCACAACCCCGACGGCAGTATTGACCTGAATAGCAAAGTC
>JBIKWV010000518.1:0-4402 GCA_044356135.1 Elainellaceae cyanobacterium | reverse complement strand
ACCATTAAAAACCCATTAAAAAAATGGGGGTTGGGTTAATCCCCCCCCGCCACTCCCGAATATTACAGACCGAGCTGGTTGCCCCGGCGGTATTGCAGGTAGGCGGCAACAAACAGACCCGCCAGCGTGATGGGAATCAGCCCCAGAACAATGCCAGAAAGTAAGGGTTCTACCACAGCGCTATCTCCGTATGATTAATCCAATGCTAACCTGAATCTGCTCCCCACCGATTGTGTCGGGAGTTGAAGGTTTCTAAAATATTCTCATAATTCCCGCAGGTACGGAACTGGCTCTGGCGTCGAGCCAAAATCTGCGGAAACCTAAATCCCCCAGTAAATGCAGTGATTTCGCCGTATAACTAGTTCTTTAGAGATTGCGAGACTGGCTCAAAAAACTTTAAAGTAAAGTTATAAATTGAAAGGCTTTATCCTGATTCGAGTTTAAGAGGCCATTGGATAACCAGGTTTTAGAGAAGGAGATGACCGCCCCAACGATGTCGCCCCCCCGGCAGGTGCGACAACTCCTGCTATTGCTCATCTCTATTGTGCTGGGGATTGCGCTGATCTTGTTCGGCATTCATCAGGTGCAGGCTTCCGATCCATATATCAAAAGTGTCCTGGCCCTGGAGGGAGATGCGACCCAGGGACGTTTTATCTTTCAGATGAATTGTTCAACCTGTCACGGTATCAATGGGGATGGACAGGTTGGTCCCAGTCTGCACCATGTTTCCTCACGAAAGTCTCGAATTGGTCTGATACGTCAGGTGACCAGCGGTAAAACTCCCCCAATGCCCCAGTTTCAACCCACTCCCCAGGAGATGGCCGATTTACTGGAATTCTTAGAGAGCCTGTAGCGGGGGTTGAAGTGTGAGGGTTTAGAGGCTGCTTTAAAACCCAGTAGATTCTTGATTTTGCGTGCGCTTCGTGCACGTCTGCGTTTAGCGTCTTTCGCGTGCCCAGCGCCGCAGGGGAACACGAGAGTCGCTAAAAATTAGATTTTCGGATTCCCGCCTGGGCGTAGCCCAGACGGGAATCCGAAAACGCTAAACAGAGACTCGCGCAGGCAAAAGCAAAAATCCGGCGGATTTTAAAGCCCGCCCTAAGCCCCCACCTCTTCTCACAAACAATATTAGGATTACTTATCTCTCTGATCAAAAATAAAGATTGCTCAGAGCAATTTGAAGCATCTGTACGCTCAGCTCAATCAACAGTAATTTATTCTGTAGCAACTAATCTTTTTCCTGAGCTGGTGTCCTGCACTTCCCTATGGCTTTCCCATTCCCTGACTTCGACTCAGACGCGAGTACTGATACAGACGTTGATTCGGTAGCGGCACTTCTGGAACAGAATGCGGAGCTGAAGCGACAGTTGCAGCAATGTCAGCGAGAGCTACAGCAGGCGAGGGAGGCTCAGCGGGCACAGGAGAGCGATCGCCAGCGAGTCGAAGCAGTCCTGGCAGAGAGTGAAGCGCGGTTTCATCTGATTGCGAACAACATCAATCAGTTCTTTTTTCTACACAGCGCAGATGAATGCGAGTACTTTTACGCCAGTCCTACCTACGAAAAGATCTGGGGGCGGAGCTGTGAAAGCCTTTATCAGAACCCCAACTCCTGGATGGAGGCTATCCATCCAGGCGATCGCCCCAAAGTACTACAGTCTCTAGTGGAACAACGCAATGGTCTACCAGTCAAGCGGGATTACCGGATCATTCGGCCCGATGGTTCAATTCGCTGGGTCGTCACCTATCTGGATCCGATTTACAACGAAGCAGGAGAATTGGTGCGGTGGGCAGGTCTGACCGACGATATCACCGATCGCAAAATTGCTGAGGCAACCCTGCTGGAAAACCAGCAGTTCGTTGAGCAAATTGCCGACTCAAGCACGGCGATTCTGTATATTTATGACCTCCTGGAGCAACGCAATGTCTACGTGAATCGTCAGATGCAGACAATTCTCGGGTACTCACCCGAAGCAGTTCAGTTGATGGGTAATCAACTGTTTCCCAATCTGGTACACCCGGATGATCTGCCTAAACTTGTGGGGCGACTGGAGCAGTGCTTTACAGCCGGAGAGCACGAAATCATTGATGTGGAGTACCGCATGCGCCATGCGAATGGAGAGTGGCGCTGGATACACAGCCGTGACCGGATCTTTAACCGTACAGCGGATGGCGCACCCCGGCAAATTTTGGGGACGGCAGTGGATATTACTGCCCATAAACAAACCGAAGCGGAACTACAAAGGCAATCACGGCGATCGCGCCTGTTCTCCGACATCGCTCTCACCATTCGCCAGTCCCTCGATTTACCCTCCATTCTCAAAACTACGGTTGTCGAAGTTCATCGTTTTCTCCAGGCAGATCGGGTGTTATTCCTGCAACTCCACTCGGATGACTCAGGAAGCGTTGTTGAGGAATCCGTTTCTCCTGGCTATCCTGCACTTGTGGGGCAACACCTGGGGGATCAATGGTTTGTGGAGGAGTTTGTTGAGTCCTGTCGGCAGGGACGCATTTGCCTGATCCAGAACACTGCAACAGCCACCCTTCACCCGTATCATGCCGAGTTTCTGCGGCAGTTTGGAGTTCAGGCGAACCTGGTGGTGCCCATTCTTCTGAGTGGAGCCAGTCAGAGTACCCCCCCGGGAAACAGTCAGAAATCTCATTTAAGAGGCACTGAGACTCCTCCACCCCCAGTACTCTGGGGGCTTCTGATCGCCCACCAGTGTGCCTATCCCCGGCAATGGAACGATTTTGAAACCGACATGATGCGGCAACTGGCCAATCAGGTTGGGCTTGCGATTGTCCAGAGCCAGCTCATGGAGGCATTGCGGCAGAGTGAAGAACAGCGCAGACTGGCACTTGACCTGACCCATATTGGCAGTTGGGACTGGCAAATTACAGGCAATAAGCTCATCTGGAGCGACAATCATTACTGGTTGCTGGGACTGGAGCCGGATGAAGGAGAAGTGAACATCCAAACCTGGTACGATCGCATCCATCCCGACGACCTCAACTGGGTTCGACAGCGCTTTTATCAGTCTCTGGCCGAACGAACCAACTACGAGGCCGAGTATCGGGTGCTGCATCCCAACGGTCGCTTGCGTTGGATGCTGAGCAAGGGGCGTGGCATTTATGACGAGGCGGGGCAGGCCATCCGCATGGTTGGCGTCATGATAGACATCAGCGATCGCAAAACCACCGAAGCAATTCTCGAACAGTATGAACGGATTGTCTCGGCAACGCCTGACAGCATTGGCTTGATCGATCGCAACTACTGCTACCGCATTGTCAACCAGACTTTTCTCCGATGGAACGACAAGCGCTACGAGGAAGTTGTAGGCCACTCGATCCTCGAATTGGTGGGAGAAGTGTCGTTCCGGGAGTCAATCAAGCCCAGGCTTGATCGCTGTCTGGCCGGAGAAACCATCAGCTTCGAGGGTTGGTTTGACTATCCAACGGGTAAACGCTTCTCGAGCATCACCTATGCACCCTGTATCGAGCCTGACGACACCATTTCGGGTGTAATGGTCAGCAAGCGTGACCTGACGGATTTAAAGCGGACAGAGCAAGCGCTGCTTTCTTCTCAGGAACGATTTGCAGGCATTCTGGATATTGCCAGCGATGCGATTATTTCCATCGACAGCAGTCAGCACATCACGCTGTTCAACCAGGGAGCAGAGAGAATTTTTGGCTACACTGCGGCAGAGGTTTTAGGACAGCCCCTTAGCCTGTTGCTGCCACAACGATCCACTGCCGCACACCAGCACCACGTTCGGGAGTTTTCTTCCACCAGCGATCGCGCCGCTCGACGGATGGGAGAACGTAGCGAGGTGTATGGTCGGCGTAAAAACGGAAGTGAGTTTCCGGCGGAGGCATCCATTTCCAAGCTGGAAGTTGGCACTGATGCTGTGTTTACAGCAATTTTGCGGGATATCAGCGATCGCAAACGAGTTGAACAGTCACTCCGCCAGCAGGCAGAGCGAGAACAGGCGCTGAATCGAATTGTGCAGGCCATTCGGCGATCGCTCGACCTGGAAGTAATTTTTACCGCTGCGACGAATGAAGTCGCTCATCTCCTCAACGGCGAGCAGTCGTCTATTGTCCAATTGTTACAGGCATCAATTATCCAATACTTACCAGAGCGTCGGTGCTGGCGACGGGTTGCGGTCGATAGGAACGATACCACCGCCATCGATCAAGCCAGCTTAGAAATTCCAGATGACAATAACCCTTTGGCACACCAGTTGAAGCAGTTGCAGATTGTGCAGGTAGACAATACCGACGACATCCAGGATCAAGTGAACCGAGAAATCGCTCAAGCTTTCTCTGGCAAGTGGTTGCTGGTGCCGCTGGTAGTGGATGAAGTGCTATGGGGTAGTCTCAACCTGTATAGCAGCGAGAAAAA
>JBIKWV010000515.1:0-4411 GCA_044356135.1 Elainellaceae cyanobacterium | reverse complement strand
GGTTCTCACTCGGGTGAGGTGCGGGGTGCAGGGGTGAAACCCCTGCGTGGGGGCACCGCCCCCACACCCCCTCTGTACCCCATAGGAGTGGGAACCGCTATAGAACCAAAGTTTTTGTTGAGAGCCTCGCGGAGCAAGGCTCTCAACAAAAACTTTGTTCCTCACGCGCTTGCA
The DNA here is from genome assembly GCA_044356135.1 of Elainellaceae cyanobacterium. Lineage (GTDB taxonomy): Bacteria > Cyanobacteriota > Cyanobacteriia > Elainellales > Elainellaceae > CAZVXA01. Next base: position 4,237 of record JBIKWV010000515.1, on the reverse strand, counting down.
AAGCGCTGTATCAAAAAATATTCGGTTTGATTTAATCCAAGATCCTTAGCTGTGAAGTGAATGATCTTTGAGGACTGAATATGTTCAACCTGGCCAAGCCAAAGAGCTTCAACTGCCTTGCCAGCTACATTCTGGAAATGGTCACGGCAGTCAACGTCGAACAACTGCAACCCTTTTTCAACAACCTGCCCGCCGATCCTTACCTGGAAGGCAATTATCGGTTCCGGCGGCTGTCCCATTTTCAGGTGGAGGGGGAGCGACTCACTCCCATGCCTCACCGCCAGCTTTTTCAATCCAGGTCCTACAACCCTCTGTTAGGGGATGTAGTGCGTGAGTATGCCGAACTGGATGAGCAACTGATCCAACTGGAGGACTTCCAGAAAATTTTGTGGGAATTTTTCCAGTTCTGTCAGCTCTGTACCCCCCACCGGGAGATCGCCGTTCACCAGATTCGCACCACTGCTGTCCTCAACAGCGTTGGTAATCCCGCACCCGAAGGGATTCATCGGGATGGAGTCGATCTGGTCGGGATTTTCTCAATCCAGCGTCGGGGCGTTGACGGTGCAGAAACCCACCTGTACATCGACAAAGAAGGAGACCCGGTCATTAGCAAAGTCCTGAATCCAGGAGAGCTGCTGGTGTTTCGAGATGACCAGTACTTCCACTACACCACACCCATTCAAGCGATCGCCGAACGGGGGGTACGGGATGTGTTTGTGTTGACCTGTCCCGGCTTATTCCCACCGGAACAGTCGTAAGTTTCTGCATTGAAACTTCAGCTTGACCCCAGCCTGTCTGGGGTCAAACATCCCCTGAAATCCCCTAAACTAAGTAAGTGGGCGTGGAAAAAGTCGAAATCCAAAAAGCTGTTCCGCCCGCTGCGCGGGCGGAACAGCTTTTTGGATTTCAAGCTTAATCACGCCTACCTACTTACTGACATACAACCAATCGCGTGGAGCAAAGGAGCGTTGCAATGGCGAACCTTGACCTGAAATGGATTCGGGAACAGTTTCCTGCTCTTACTCAGACTGTGAACAACCAGCCCGCCATTTTTCTGGATGGCCCTGGGGGGACTCAGGTGCCTCAAGCGGTCATTGACGCCATTAGCGACTACCTGATGCGATCCAATGCCAACTGTCATGGCGCTTTTGCGACCAGCGAACGGACAGACATGTTACTGCATGAGGGGCATCGGGCGATCGCCGATCTGCTGGGATGTGCCCCCCAGGAAATCGTGTTTGGTCAGAACATGACCACCCTCACCTTCATGCTGAGCCGCTCCATCGGTCGCACCCTCCAGCCCGGTGACGAAATTATTGTGACAAGGCTGGACCATTCGGCCAATGTTTCGCCCTGGCGCGCCCTGGAGGAACGGGGAGCTGTCATCCGCACGGTGGATATCCATGAAGCCGACTGCACGCTGAACCTGGCAGACCTGGAACAACAGTTGAGCGATCGCACCCGACTGGTGGCCGTTGGCTACGCCTCGAATGCGGTGGGCACGATTAACGATGTTGCTGCGGTGACCCGTATGGCGCATCAGGCTGGGGCACTGGTGTTTGTCGATGCGGTTCACTACGCACCTCATGGGCCGATGGACGTGAGGGCGCTGGACTGTGACTTTCTGGCCTGTTCGGTGTACAAGTTCTTTGGCCCACACCTGGGAGTTCTTTATGGCAAACAGTCGCTCCTGGAGCAGCTTCAGCCTTATAAAGTGCGGCCTGCCTCCGATCAGATTCCCGATCGCTGGGAAACAGGTACCCAGAACCACGAAGGAATTGCCGGAGCTGCCGCCGCCGTGGAGTACCTGGCGCAGGTAGGGCGCTCTCCCTCTGAGGAATCTGCTGAGCAGTCGCCCTCCACAGCCAATCAAACTCGCCGGGCTGCCCTGCAAACAGCGATGAACGTGATTCAGTCCTACGAGCAGGAACTGAGTCGTCTGCTGATTCCCGGACTCCTGAGCATTCCCGGTATTCAGGTCTATGGCATTACTGACTCCAATCAGTTTCATCTCCGCACTCCCACCGTTGGAATTCGGCTGAAGGGCTATTCTCCTCGTAGTGTGGCCGAGCAATTGGGCGATCGCGGCATTTTTGCCTGGAACGGCAATTTTTATGCGCCGGATCTGACAGAGCGTCTGGGGATCGAGGACAGTGGCGGACTGGTACGTCTGGGGCTGGTTCACTACAACACCGCTGATGAAGTCCATCGTTTGCTCAATGTGTTGGAAAGTTTGGTCGCTCCGGTCATGGTAATGCGCTAGACAGTGATGCTGTGTCAGTCACATAGCGCTGGTGGATTGATAGAAGAAGAATACCGCTCCACGCAGCACTTTCCGCAGTGTGGCTGTTGCCGTCTGGCGCTTTTGGGGAACACTGAAGCCAATTGTCCCGCTCCTCTTCTCTATGGAATCGCACGTTGCTGTTGCCCTGAATACCCTGCCTCAGCCTTCTGAATCTGAATCTGAATCTGAATTAGACAAACTTCGTTCTCAGGTTGTTCAGCTTCAGCAAGAATTGACTGCGTGTAAACGAGCAGAAGCAGAATTAGAGAACAAGGTTGCAGAGCGCACCATCGAGCTGGAGCAACAAAAAAATTTGCTTGAACTGGTGATGGATGCCATCCCACAACATATCTTTTGGAAGGATAAGGACTCGGTTTATCTGGGCTGTAATGGCAACTTTGCCAGAGCTGCTGGTTTCAACACACCGCAAGAGGTGATTGGAAAAACTGACTATGATATGGTCTGGAAACCGGAGGAGGCTGACTGGTACCGAGAACTCGATCGCCGCGTCATCAGCAGCAATTTTCCCCAGAAAGCGGTGATTGAACCCCAGACACATGCAGATGGTAAGCATGGCTGGTCTCGCACCACAAAGGTGCCGCTACACGACAAAGCAGGAAATGTCGTGGGTATATTGGGTACTTTTGAGGATGTAACCGAACTGTTTGCCGCGCAAGCAGAACTTGAAGCCAGTCAGCGAAAGCTCTCGGCGGTGTTAAGTAACCTGCCGGGAATGGCTTATTCCTGCAACAATGATCAAGGCTGGAGCATGAATTTTGTCAGCGAGGGTAGCTTTGCGTTGACGGGCTACCGCCCAGATCAACTGCTTAACGGCACGGTTCCCTATCGTGAAATTATTCATCCAGACGATCAGGAAATGCTCTGGCGAGAGGTGCAGCTTGCGATCGCAGACAATCGCTCCTATCAGGTTGTCTATCGAATTTGCCCTGTCAATCAGCGGGAAAAATGGGTGTGGGAGCAGGGCAGGGGAATTTTCTCTCCGGCTGGAGAACTGCTTTCGCTGGAGGGATTCATCACCGATATTACAGAGCGAAAGCGGGCGGAGGAGGCGCTCCAGCGATCCGAAAGCCAGTTGCGGCAGCAGGCCCAGGAGCTGGAACAGACGCTATGGGAGTTGCAACGAACCCAGTCTCGTCTGGTTCAAAGTGAAAAGATGTCCAGTCTCGGCCAACTGGTGGCGGGTGTTGCTCACGAAATCAATAACCCGGTGAACTTTATCTCTGGTAATCTGACCTATGCCAACGATTACACCCGGGAGTTGCTGCATCTGGTGAGCCTTTATCAGGAACACTACCCCAATCCTGTTCCCGTTATTCAACAACAGGCTGAGACGATCGATCTCCCGTTTCTCCTGGAAGATCTGCCCCGGCTATTGGCCTCTATGAAGGTTGGCGCTGAGCGAATTCAAAAGATTGTGGCTTCCCTGCGAAACTTCTCTCGAATGGATGAATCTGAGGTGAAGTCGGTGGATATTCATGAGGGCATCGACAGCACCCTGATGATTCTACAAAATCGCACAAAGGCAAGATCCGATCGCCCCGGTATTGAGATTTTGAAGGATTACGGTTCTCTGCCACTGGTCGAATGCCATGCCGGACAACTCAATCAGGTGTTTATGAATCTACTCAGTAATGCAATTGATGCCCTGGAGGAGAAGAGTGGGCAATTGGGTGCTTCATTCACGCCAACCATTCGGATTCATACTCGAACGATTGAGGGAGACTCCGAAGAAAGCAGCTCTGGTAAACGCATCAGTATCCATATTTCAGATAATGGCCCTGGTATGCCGGAGGCGGTTTGTTCCCGTATCTTTGACCCCTTCTTTACGACAAAACCCGTTGGCAAGGGAACAGGGATGGGACTTTCGATCAGCTATCAGGTGGTAACTGAAAGACATGGGGGAACACTCCACTGCCACTCTCAGCCGGGGGA
>JBIKWV010000514.1:0-4412 GCA_044356135.1 Elainellaceae cyanobacterium | reverse complement strand
GCACGCAAAATCAAGGGTTTTCAAAAAACTGTCCGAACTAAAGCTAGAGGAGTTAATAGTTGTGTTTAATTATAATTAATGGTGTCATCAACTAATTGACTGCGTTTATCTCGTTTGGTCTTTGGTAAAACTGGGCACTGTAGTATGGTACGACATCATGCTTTGCTCTGTTGGATATAGTGTGACCGAAGACAACCGCATCAAATTCATTCAAGCTTTCTTAAAGACTACTTCAATCTCGCTCCAATCGTGCGAAAGCCGAGTTATTACCATATGAGAGTAGACCAGATGTCTCAGGATCAATACACAGCGATCAGCTTTGCCCCCGTTCAGGGATTTATTGAAAAGTCACGCAAGCTGCGAGATTTGTTTGGTGCGTCGTTAATCTTATCTTTTCTCAGCCAACAAATTGCCAGAGAGATCGAGGAGTCGTCAAATATTGTAGTTATTTCTCCTGCCCTAATTAATCTTCAGAAGGGGATGCCCAACCGAATTTTAGTCAGGGGATTTATAAGTCGTGATCAGGTAAAGAACATCCTTTTCAAACACTGGCAGTGGTTACTCAAGGTATGTCGTGAATGGATACAACAGTCCCTTCCTGCCGAATATTATTGGTCTCAAAAAGAGGATCAGATTGGTGAACAAAAGGGTGAATGGGAGCGCTGGGGAAGCTATGCTTGGGAGATTTTCTGGGGAACGGGCAGCACTCCTCAAGAGGCAATGGATGATCTGGAATCTCGTAAGCTCAAGCGTGATTGGACAGCAATTAACTGGATTGGAGAGAGCTCCAGTCTTACGGGAAGGGACGCGATCGCATGGAACCGCTTAGGGGCAGGAACGGCTCAACCTGGTCTTTCATTGACTGTGCCAGAACGTCAGGAGCTTGACCAGTTTTATCTACGTCTTGCCTGGATTCTAGATGATCTGAGCCGCGCGAGTGCAGCATTCCCTTCTGATGAAGAGTTGCAGAAATACTTTAAAACAACAGATGGCGGAAAATTTATCACGCATCGGGAGCGATTGAGTATCCCTGAACTGGTGAAGCGGTTGGTAACCCTGCCCAAAATCGCAAAGCAAGTCGAGATGGAGACCTTAGAAGAGGGGTTCAGGGATATTTATCGAGAGCCAGGTTACTGGACAGGTTGGTTTATGGGGGATGGCGATCAAATTGGGAATAAGCTTAAATTGCTGGCTGAACAGTACCCGTCAGAACCAGAAAACCGCGATCGCGCACTGACTCGCTTTACTGAGTTGATGCGGCAGTGGGGACAGGATTTAGAAAAGAACAAAGCACTGTTTCCGCAGGGAAAAGGGCGTATTATTTATGCGGGTGGGGATGATTTTTTGGGGGTACTTTACAGTGAAGAGACGCAGACTGGGAACAAGCCTGATGGAGTGGCACCCCTAGAAGCCTGGAATTGGCTGTTGAATTTCCCTGGCCAATGGGCACAACTGCAACGTGATCTTAAACAAGAACTAGCGATTGATCTGACCTACACTGTCGAGAGGCAGAAAAAAGAGCAAAAAGTTTAGGGCGCGATCGCGTCACCATTCGAGTTTTATTCAACAGTGGTCAGTATGTTCAGTGGACTTGTCCCTGGAGCTACTTGCATATACTGACACGATATCGTGATCGAGAGGGGATTAACACGGAATCAGAATTGAACAGGGGATCAAAGAAAACCGCAAATTGGGGTCATCTGTACAGCGACTGGGCAACGCTAAAAGCCCGCCACGCGATTCGGTTACGAGATGCTCCTGGATGCCTGATTGACCGGGGATTAGCGGTTTCAATGCTAGATCTTTATTTCGACGGGTTGGGAGAAGAATTTGAGCAGGAAGGACGATGGACACTTCTCGCAGGTGATAACAGTGATCTCTCTGTTGTGCGATGGATTAATGATCTGGTAAATATTGGCTGGCAACTATGTTCAAATATCTAGTCATTGTTTCGCCCCTAGGGTTTCTCTATGGCAGCACTGGAGCATTCCTCTCGCCCGAAAATCTGGTAGGGCGATCGGGAGCAAAATTTCCACCGGATGCAGCAACATTAGCTGGACTGTTTTTCAGTGAAAATAAACTTCAGAGCATGGCTCCCCATGATACGCTCAGACAAGAGTTATTTGTTGCTGGCCCATTTTGGGCCAAAGAGGGTGATCCTGAAGCGTTTTATGTGCCAATGCCCCGGCATCGAGTTGTCGGTCTGCACAGTGATGATGAGTGGTCGTTGAATGCTCAGCGACGGTGGCAGCGCAATTTTGAAAAGGACGTTCAAGGCGAATACCACTGGCAATCGATTGACGCATGGAAAAGAAAGACCTCAGATCTCCGCAAAAATAAGGAGATGAGCAGCACTCCCTGGACGTACGTGCCGTTTCTTCATCCAAGGATGAAGTCTGACGAACGACATGTCCTGGAAAAGGACGGTCTGTTCCTGGAGAATGCCGTTCAGATCGATGAGGGGTTTTGTCTGATTTATCTATCCACCTATCCCTTGAAGGATGGTTGGTATCGGTTTGGTGGAGAAGGTCATATAGTGGAAATTTCCTGTCGGGAATTGTCTGCCGACAGTAGCATTCGCCAGCTCCTCACCTCGAAAATTCAGCAAGCTTTTGCATTGATCACCCCTGGGGTTTGGGGTTCCAACCATCTGTCGTACCGCTATCCGAAACATCCAGAATTTCCAAGAGAGGGAATGCAGTTGTTGGCCGATAAACCGATCCCTTACCGCTACCGTGTTGGTCAGCGAACAACCGGACGCGGCAGGTTGAGTCGAGGGCGCTATGCCATCCCAGCCGGTACGGTCTATGTGCTTAAAAGACCTCTGGATAAGACCTGGTGGGAGTTCCCAGAGAATTGGTTTCCCAAAGAGGGATTGTCGCTCAAGCATCTGGGCTGTGGGCTGTGCCTGCCTGTAGAGATTGACGGTGTTGCATAAGGAGAATCGCAATGTATAAAAGAGCTTACGGGATCATCGAAGCCCTTTCACCCCTGCATGTCGGTGCAACGGCGGGAGAGGAAAGTGGCAACTTGAATCTGATTTTTCGAGACCAGTTCACGCAAACAGGGATAATTCCTGGCAGTTCTATTCGAGGGCGATTTCGGTCTGAGATGCGGCGGATCGATAGTACTGATGCTCATTACTGGTATGGCAACGCAGCAGAGTCAGAGCTTTCGGATTCTACCACCGAGTCAGTCGTTAAGTTTGAGTATGCCTCAGTGTTATGGTTGCCCGTGTTTTGTCCTGGTCAACCTGTTGTCTGGGTCAGTTCTCCTAAACTATTGAAGCGTTATAAGCGCATTGTGGGTGATGCACTCAAAGACACCCCGATTCCCGCTCCATATACTGGTTCAGCATCGCTAAAACCTCTCAATGTCGATGGACAAAAGAAACTCTTCTTCAACTTCGGCTTCTTGAAAATGAAAGAGACGAAGAATTTAAACCTCTGGTTTCCTGATGGGGAGGAACTACCCGCAGTCGTGGTCGGGGATGATGAAATTGGCATGATTCACGACATGGCGTTGTATCGTCAGAGCCGAGTGCGGCTAAAAGATGATGAGAAACGGGTCGATGGGGGCGGGTTCTTCAACACAGAGGCGTTGCCTGAAGGAACGTTGATGGTCTTCCCGATCGCAATTCGAGAAACCGAGTCATCGCTTGCTTGGCACCCTTTCGGTCAAAATCACCAGAGTGGTGAGATTTATCTGGGGGGGTTGGAGTCCATTGGCTTTGGGAATTGTCAGATTACTCTGAGGGGTGAAGGAGTGACCGTATGACCTGGAAACTGTACGAAATTGATCGAGTTGCTCAAGATCTGGTGCTCAAGTTCCGGGATAAAGACGTACTCAGCGAGAGCCATAAGATGCGTGCTACAACCGCCTATGGGCTGGAGCGGTTTTGGGGCGAACATTTGCGATTAAATCAGAGAGAACGGGCCAAAGCCGATTTCTGGAAGGCGACCTGGGATGCTTTATGCAAAATCATGGCTGAGGCAGGCGTCCAGATCCCTAACGACCCAGTGAATAATGATACGAATTCCATTCGAAGAATGTCAGAAAAGCTGTGGGCTTTCGATATACAGCAGCGTAAAGTCGCTCTGGCAATCCTGATTGAGCTGTGCGACAGTCTGGTTTGGTGGACGCAGCGATACAAAAAAGCAAAGTAATCGGAGTGAATGCATCATGCCAGATTGTGATTATGTGCCGTTGATGTTTCAAGCTCAAGTGTATGGACGATCGCAAATCCAACGACTGATACCTGGGCAGGGAAGAAATCAACAGGCTTACGATTGGGCAGAGCAATGGATACAGGCGTGTGACCGCCGAAACATTCCGATGTTCGATGCGCATATTCAGACCCGCGAGTTCGTCTTTACCTGGCGCATGGTGACGAATGGTGGGCAGGATGATGG
>JBIKWV010000513.1:0-4419 GCA_044356135.1 Elainellaceae cyanobacterium | reverse complement strand
CGAGGTTTGACGACTCTTTTTAAGGGAAGGGATTGCCATCCGTTTGACACTTCTTGAACGAGGACGTTCATTACAACACCTCCTCCAGCATCCCTCGAATCTCATCCTCCAGATCTTTAATCTCCCGCTCAATCTCTTCTAACGGACGCGGCGGCACATACTCATAAAAATGATGGGTAAAGGGAATCTCATAGCCGATCCTTGTCTTACTCTCATCCATCCAGGCATCCAGTACATGAGGCAATACTTCTCGCTGCATGTACTCGTCAATATCCTCCTTCAGGGGCACATTTTCATAGTCCCGCAGGTCTGGATCTGGTTCCGGATTGCCATCACTATCCTCACAAATCTCTGCCGTCTCATCCCGTTCTGATAAAGCATTCAAAATTGCTTTCTTCACAGCCACCGCGACCTTCAAAGGTTTCAACGTTTGAGTGAGGGCTTTCTCAAATTCATCCCGATTCTTGTATAGTGTTTCGCCCATCCCTTGCAGCGCTGTTTTGATCGACTCCTGCAACGCCTTCCCTGCTTGAATTTCCTCCAGCGCCGCTCCCCCTCGCTTCTTCGACAGTGCCAGGTTCACAAAGGCTGATTCGGTTTCTAGCCGCGCCAACCGTTCCTCATTCACCTGAAAATTGAGCCGCAGGGGACGCTCTACCGTGATGCGCCAGTAGCCAAAATCTGAATTATCAAACTTCTTGCTGACGACAACCTCCTTTTCTACGCCATCGATCAGGAGCCGTCGCGTGTCGTTATGCCGAAAATCCCCGTAGATTTGAGTGATTTCAGCAATCTGGTCAGGCGTGACCTCTACCCCATCCCCAATCACGTTCCGCTTGTTGCCCAGACTGCGGCTCATTTTTTTGTAGTAGTGGATGGCATTGATCAGTTGAATTTTTCCCTTCCGTTCTCCTTTGGCATTGGTAACAATCCAGATGTAGGTATAGATACCCGTGTTGTAGAACAACTGGTCAGGCAGGGCGACGATTGCCTCCAGCATATCGTTTTCGATAATCCACCTGCGGATCTCGCTTTCTCCGCTGCCCGCTCCCCCAGAGAACAGCGGCGATCCGTTAAACACAATAGCAATTCGAGAGCCGCCATTCTCTCGCTTCATCTTGGCGATCATGTGTTGCAGAAACAGAAACGAGCCGTCGGAAATACGCGGCAATCCTGCTCCAAATCGTCCGTCAAATCCTTTCTTCTCATGCTCTGCTTTCACATGAGTTTGTACCTTCTTCCACTCCACCCCAAAGGGAGGATTTGACAGCATGTAGTCAAAGGTTTCGTGTTCTAACCCATCGGTAGTAAATGAGTTGCCAAATTTTATATTGCTGACATCCTGCCCCTTGATCAGCATATCTGATTTACAGATAGCGTAGGATTCCGGGTTCAACTCCTGCCCAAACACGACAGGTTTGGCATCAGCATTCAATTCTTTAATGTATTCTTCTGCCACCGAGAGCATTCCGCCCGTCCCACAGGCAGGGTCATAGATAGTCTTAACAATCCCCTTCTGCGTCAAAATCTCCCGGTCATTGAGGAACAGGAGATTCACCATCAGCCGAATCACTTCACGCGGCGTAAAATGCTCCCCGGCAGTTTCATTGGATAGTTCCGAAAACTTGCGAATCAACTCCTCAAATACATAGCCCATCTCCATATTTGAAACGGCAACAGGATGGAGATCGATATCAGCAAATTTCTTGACAATCAGGAACAGCAAATTTGCTTCGTCCAGACGATTGATGTGTTCGTTGAAGTTGAAGTATTCAATAATCTCTCGACCCGATGCTGAGAAACCATTAGATGAAATTTTTGAGATTAGCAGCAACATTATCGGAGTCCTCTTTGAGCCTCTGAAACGTAAACTGGCTGATGTTATGAAACGGAACCCCTGCTTTCTGGTTGAGCAGCGGGTCTGGATTTTTGAGTTTCCCTGACTCCATCATGGACTTTACTTTCGTTTCGTAAAAGTCCATTACGGTTTCTTTCGTTGGCTCTAGAACACAGTCCAAACGCCGAAGGACGGTGAACGGTAGGATGACCTTGCCATAGTCCGCCTGCTTGTAATCTCCGCGCAGGAGATCAGCAACACTCCAAATGAAGTTTGCAAGCTGCCTTACCTTTTCCGTTCGCGCCATTGAAACCACCAGGATAGCCGATTCAATGATAAGCTAACTCCCTGCAATTTCACTCCTGGTGCGGTTGGAGCACTTGCGCGCTCAACAAAAACTCTGTACCTCATGCGCTTGAAAAGCACTGTGCATCCGGTAGAGTCATCTTTGGCGATCGCCCTACCTCACCTCCAGTGGCTTCAGGCGATACCCCAGCCCGTACTGTGTTTCAATCAGATCCTCCGCGCCGACCTGCTTTAGTTTCTGACGCAATGATTGGATGTGAACCCGCACCGTGGCTTCCGTCGGTAGATCGTCTGAAGACCAGAGGCGTTCGATAATTCTGGTGGGGCTGAAAACCTGTTTGGGGCTGCGCATCAGTAGCTCGAGCAGCACGTACTCCTTAGGAGTCAGCGGCAGAATTTGCTGGCGGTATGTGACCTCGCAGTTGCTGGGGTCGAGCTGCAAATCGCCCCATTTCAGCAGGGGCGATCGCCGGGAAGAAAAAGTGGATGAATTCGGTGAAGTAGGATTCGAGCGCCTGCTTCCAGGGCGAGTCAAAGTCGGTGCGAGGGGCTGTGGGAGAAGTCATCAATTCTTCTCCGAGATACCCCATCCGCCTACACGGTCGGGAGGGATAGGAGTGGCAATTGAGGGATTCGATGTCCCGAAATTGCCAAGTACATCAGTTGTCGCCCCGCCACTCTAAACACAACCCCCACCCCAGACCTGACGCCAGTTGTGCTTGTGTCAGGTCTGGCTCCCGGCCAATCGACCTACCGAATTCTTGTCGTGGATGACCAGGAAGCGAACCGAGTCTGACTGGAAAGGTTGCTCTCTAATGTGGGCTTCGAGGTCAAAGAGGCGGCTACTGGAGAGGCGGCGATCGCGACGCTGAGCGTCGCACGTTACCACCCTTTCAGCTTTTGACCGCGATCGATGTGGTCAGCCAGTCGTACCATTCCACCAGTCCTGTGCCCTGCATCGCAGAAACCTGGAAGATGCGAATATCCGGGTTCACCTGTTGAGCGTAGTCCAGACAGCGATCGACGCTAAACGGTACATAGGGCAGCAGGTCAACTTTAGTCAGGATCATCACACTGCTGGCGCGGAACATATGGGGATACTTGATGGGCTTGTCTTCCCCTTCGGTAACGGAGAGAATCACGACTTTTGCCTGTTCCCCCAGGTCAAACAAAGCAGGGCAGACCAGATTGCCCACGTTCTCAATCATGACAATGGAATTCAGCGGTGGGTTCAGTTCCTGCAAGCCCCGCTCCACCATGGCGGCTTCCAGATGACAGCCTGTGCCCGTGTTGATTTGCACAACGGGACAGCCCGTTTGCTGGATGCGATCCGCGTCATTTGCTGTGGCCTGATCGCCCTCGATCACGCTGAAGGGAATCTGGTGCTTCAGGTCATTGATAGTGCGGGTTAGCAGGGTGGTTTTACCGGAGCCAGGGGAACTCACCAGGTTTAGCGCCAGCGTATTGCGGCCTCGCAGCCAGCTTCGATTCTGGGCGGCGATCAGATCGTTCTTGGCCAGAAGGTTCTGCTCAAGGTTGAGAACAGTACTGTGCAGGCTGGCGTGAAGCTTAGCAGAAGTAGTTTGGGAATGATTTGACTGCCCGTTGGTAGACCCGTTTTTAGCACGATGGTCAGCATGATGATGGTCATGGTCATGGGTATGACCCTCTACACGATGGGAGTGGGCATGGTGGGAGTGCGTGACCACGGTGCCGTCCGGTAAAACGTGGGTGTGTTCATGGGGCAGGGTAGACACGGCTCCGGTCTGAACGTTGGATATGGTGACTTCTGCATCATCCGAACAGCCGCACGTTACACACATACATCCTCCGTTTCCAGCTCCAGCGCTTTAATTTTGAGTTCCTGTCCCTGAATGATGTCAAGCTGGGTGCTGCCGCACTCACACACTCCAAACGGCTGCTCCATCGGCACCTCGGCACCGCAACTGCGACAGCGTCCCAGACCGGGAATTTCTGTGATCTCCAGACGCGCACCTTCCAGGGGAGTACTGCGGCAGCAAACGTCAAAGCAAAACTGCACCGCATCCGGCAGAATGGCAGAGAGTTTGCCGATCTCCAGGCGAATGCAGCTAACTTTTGCGCCCTCAGAGTGTTCCAGGGCGATCGCCACAATATTTTGTGTTATCCCAAGCTCATGCATACGTTCCCTCTCCCCAGAAGTCGGAGTTCTTAGGATCGCGAATTAAATAAAACCGAATTGTTTTTGAGAGAGGCGCGGCGTCGCCGTGCCTCTCTCAAAAACAATTACAGGTTAA
>JBIKWV010000512.1:0-4426 GCA_044356135.1 Elainellaceae cyanobacterium | reverse complement strand
GCGCCAAACTCAAACTGGTACTTTATTTTGTTGCAAGTCCCTTAGATAGAGCAACATGGGTTCAGAAAAGAAGCCTGAGGGACGATCGCTACAGAAATCGCTCCATCCAACAGCCAATCCCCTATTATTCCAACCAATGAGCGGGGGCGAACCATCCCGGTTTGATGATTGTTTGAATTGCTCAGCCATGCCAGCAGTAATCGAAGTAAACAATCCAGGTTTAATTCTAATCAACTTCCAACAAGTTCAATTTAGAACACGTAAGGTTTTGCTGGTTAATATAGCGCTCCGCACTCAGGCAAACCATAGATTTTCATGTGAGAGCCGCACGGAGCGCGGCTCTCACATGAAAATCTGTACTGCATCAGACTGAGAAACGCTATAAAATCCTGGTTCTCGCTTGGCGCGGCGAAGCTGCGCCAAGCGAGAACCAGGATTTTATTTTATTGCAAACCCCTGATTACTGGACTTTTGACTATTTTTTCTACAATGCCTCGAAACGTGCTTTGCAAGCACGTTTCGAGGCATCTTTTAGAGCGCTTTGCAAGCGCTTGCGGTACAAAGTTTTTGTTGAGAGCCGCACAGAGCGCGGCTCTCAACAAAAACTTTGGTTCTATCTCAGCGCAAAGCGCTGTATTTGGGTGTCGATTTTGTCTGAAACGCTGACTCCGTCAGCGTTTCAGAAAAAATCGGCGCGATTTAGTCAAAAGTCCAGTACTTAGGCGTGGGGAAGATGTCAGTCTCAGGAGTAAATGTAAAGGGATATTAACTTTAAGAAAACCTTAATATTCCGTCAAGAAAGTGTGTATTCTACCCATGTCATCTCTCTTTAGGGATAGCTTGAGTGAATCGCCACCCTATCATGCTCCTCCTTCTGGCAGTTGTCGCCACCTGCCTGTCTGTGCCACTTCATTCCTTCAACACCCTCCTGCCCCACACTGGCGATCTCGATTCCAATTCCCTTCATATCCTGGGTGGTCATGGCCTGAGCCAATCTATCGCAGCAGCCGACTCCAATCGTCTGTTCCCTCCTGGAGGAGAAATAGGCCACACTGCTGCCTCTACGGTACGCACTGCTCCTCCCGGTCCCCGCGTTAACATCCGCTATCGTTACTACCCGATTGTGGGGAATACCGCTGTTGCCCTGCGACAACAAATGTCCAGAATGGGACCGCAGAGCCAGACCAATGGACAGCGCTATGACGCCCGCACTGACTGGCACGTCCATTGGGCTTACAACTATGGCCGACGGGGGGGGCAATGTGCGATCACCAGCATGAATACCCGTGTCGATGTCCTCTATATCCTGCCCGGTTGGACAGCCCCCCGGAATACCCCTGCCAGCCTGATGGCAGAGTGGCAGCGCTATATGGGCGCACTGAAAACCCACGAAATTGGCCACAAAAACCACGGAGTTGAGGCCGGAACAGCCGTCTTGAGGATCCTGCGCAACATCGCTCCTCAGCCCACCTGTGAAGCCTTACAGGCCACGATTAACGGGAGGCTCACAAATGCGGTGGCTCCCTATAACCAGAAAGACCTGGAGTACGATCGCACCACCCGACATGGCTTTACGCAGGGGGCTGTCTTTCCCTCGCGCTCATTTGCTGCTGCCCCTGAGGACAAAACTGCATCGCTGCGAAACACTCTCTAGTACTGGACTTTTGATTATTTTTTCTACAATGCCGCGAAACGCCCTCGGAGAGAACGTTTCGCGGCGAACTTAATTTTAGCGCCGATTTCTCTAAAACGCTGGCAGCACCAGTGTTTCAGAAAAATCGACGCGATTTAGGCAAAAGTCCCGATTTCTACAGAACACCTGTCGGGTTTTCCATGTTCTCAAGTCAAGCTACTGATCCCGGAGTTGCACAAACACGCTTCCCCCTTGAACGCGAACCGGGTAATGCTGAAGCGGTACATCCGGGGCAGAAAGACAGTCCCCAGTCATGAGCAGGTAGCGAAATCCGTGGTAAGGACAGGTCAAAACGCCATTGTGAATTTCACCAGAATCGAGGGGAACCCCCAGATGACTACAGGCATTATGGAAACAGGTGACAGATGTCTCAAACCGACTGAGAATCAGGGAGCGACCTTCGATCTTGAGGTCGAGTAACCCCCCTTCGGGAATTTCCGCAAGGGAGGTCACCAACCGCCAACCCTGATCTGCTGAAATCGGCTCCTCCTCGGAGGGATCCGGGTGCGGTGTGATTACCGTACGAACTACTACCACATGCTCAATTTCTGGGCAATGCTGCTTGATCGTTTGTTCTACTCTCTGAGTCAACGTCAGCGACGAGGCGGGGCAATGACGACAGGTGCCGATAAACCTCACCTCAATGGTATCGGGTAATCGAATCGACACCAGTTCCACATCGCCATTGTGATCTTTTAGCATGGGGCGAATTTCGTCAAGCGCCCGTTGCAGTCTTTGGGCCAGCGGCGGTTGGGGTGGTTTGATCAATTCGTGATAGTGGAGTACCCCGTACACAACCTCATCGTCGATCGCATTCCGCAGCACCCCTATCGCATCCTGCTTCACTGAGCGAATCAGGCGCGCCAATGCTTCTTTGTGCAGCGTCTCGATCGCCCCTTTTAACTGCCGAACCACCACCTGCTGATTCTCGTCCCATCCATCAATCATTGTTTCGTACCGACTGATGTTATTGACAAGTTCTTCCAGCGTGGGGGGCGACACGGTTCGCTGTGGAGTCTGAACCATCACAGTCTCCTTATATTGAAGGTTTGTTCATACAGCGCTTTGCGCTGAGATCGAACCAAAGTTTTTGTTGAGAGCCGCGCTCCGCGCGGCTCTCAACAAAAACTTTGTACCACGCGCGCTTGCAAAGCGCTGTATTGAAGGTTTGTTTAAGCATGATGATTCTCCAAATTCAGGAACATATCGTTGCATGGATGTTCGAGTCATGCAGGGGTAGTTACTGTAGCGCTTCTAAATCCTTCTCCACCTGTGCCAGCGCCTGTGCTACGGTTGCCGCCTGGTCGAGCTGACCATGCTGCTTCAGAATCTCCTCTGCTTCCCGGTAATACTGTTGCGCCTGGAACAAGTTGCTGCGGTTACCTGCTTCGGGATGTTCAGCATCATCAGGAAGATTGGAGAGGGCGTTGGCCTTGTTGGCAATGGTGTTGGCATATTCCATTGGGGTGTCGTGGGCGTTCCGCACCTTCAGGGCTTCGTCATAGGCGACAATTGCCCGATAGTTGTTCTCCACGGGATGTCTGCTGTGCATGTACTGGAGCGCATTGCCCAGATTATTTTGTAGCATGGCATATTCGCTGGGGTGAGCAATTAAGGTAATCCAGCGCAATGCCAGCTCAAATGCCTGTACCGCCATGCCCTGCCGCAGTTCATCACAGTCCGTCGCCAGAGGCATTGAGAGGTAAGCGATCGCAATGTTGTTTTGCAAAATGGCAAATTCCTGGGGGTAAGCATCTCCGGTAAATACCCGTAGTGCCCGCTGATACGCCTGAATGCTTTCTGCCATTTTGGCTTTCCCGTGCGGTGCCAGAGATTGCAGCACCAGGCCCAGATTCATTTCTGCTTCAGCCACCTCTTCAGGAGTGGCATGTTCCTGAAGGAGGGGTAATGCAGTGTCGTAAAGATTTTTCGCTTCAATCAGGAGTTCAATCCCGTTATCTGGGATTGAACGGAGGGCGGTTCCCAAACCCGTCATCGCTCGCGCCCGCAGCAGCAAATAGGTGTCGCCACAAAGTTCGATGGCGCGTAAATAGAGTTCGACAGCGTTGTAAAGATCTTGTGGAGACTTTGGCTTCTTCTGCATTTCCATCGCCATCTCGATCAGCATCTCGATCTTTTCTACAGGGGTTGCAGTTTCAGATTCGATGGCTGCGATCGCGGCTTTTACTGTTGCATCGGTCATACTACCAGGGGTCACTGCTGTTCTCCTACAGTTCTGGTAACTTGTGTGAGATTCCGGAGCAAACTCAATTTTACTCAAATCGTCAATCTGGAATTGAAAGTGCTGAATCCTTATAGATTTAAGACTTGCTTAAGCAATGACAGAAACAAAATTACAGCGCCTTGCGCTGAGATAGAACCAACATTTTTGTGGAGAGCCGCACAGAGCGCGGCTCTCCACAAAAACTCTGTACCTCACACGCTTGCAAAGCGCTGTCAAAGTTTTTCTAAAAACAGAGGCTTTGAAGCGGAACAGGTTTAATACGAAAGTCGCTAATTCAGCCTGGTTTAGCCGAAGTTGTACAACAATAATATGAATCTGGAGCGATCGCCAATACTCAACCGAAAACATCTCATTTTGGTTGTACAGCGTAATGTTTTGCAACTTGTTTTGCAACTTATTGATACAGCGCTTTGCAAGCGCGTCTGGTACAGAGTTTTTGTGGGGGGGGCGGCGGGCGCGCGCGGCGCCCCCAAAAAACCGGTGGGTCA
>JBIKWV010000511.1:0-4430 GCA_044356135.1 Elainellaceae cyanobacterium | reverse complement strand
TGCCGCGAAACGCTCTCTAAGAGAGCGTTTCGCGGCATTGCAGGGAAAATAGTCAAAACTCCAGTATTCGGATAGGCACTTAGAAGATCAGAGGGTGGTTCCGCAACGCGGAACCACCCTCTGATTTTCTGGAGAGTGTTTTTTGAGTCTGCGGGCTGCTCAGGCTCCGCTACTCTGGGCAAAAAATTCACCCACTTTGAAGCTGGCGGAGGTTTCCAGTTGCTTCAGCATAGACCGGGTAATCAGTTTCCCCTCCTCTACCAGAACCTGTCCGGTAATGGGGTGCAGCAGATTTTGCTCAGCCCGACGCCCGATCAGCACTTCGATATCCTGAAGTGAATTAATGTACATACCGGGTGGTAGCTCAACCACGACACCATTGCCCAGAACGCGGGACTGGCAGGCCAGACGGGAGTTGGTTTTGCAGGAGGTGATGACTTCCAGGGTGCGCTGTTCCCGGCGGTTAATGGGGGAAAGCGACTCCATGCCCTCCGTCACATAGATATGGCAGGTGGCACACATGCCGCGCCCGCCACATTCTCTCAGCACATCAAGATCTTTATTAATCAGGACTGACAACAGGTTGCCATTGGTCTCAATCGAAGTAGCCTGGGAGATGGGTTCCAGTCGAACAGTTTTCGCCATGATGGTTTAGGGAGTTGAGATAGGGTAAGGAGTCAGGAGAGACGCAGAATCGCCTTTTGTCGATCGGTGAGAGAATTTTCTTGCAGGAGACAGGCAAACTCACGGATGACGGCGGAGCAACGCTGAATAAACGTATGAACCCATTCGCAGATCCAGCCATGCTGCTCTTCCGTCAGAGGTGCAGTTGTCTCAGGTGGACTGGTACCGGAGAAGGTAATCTGGGCAGAACGGTCAATCTGAAACTGCTGAAGCCAGTCGATGGGAGGGCGCGTCGATTTCCACTTGTTGCCCACAACGATATTGCCCAGGTACTGACTTGTGTAAAGGCTGATCTGGTTAAGGGCAGCCAATACTTCGCTGAGGTTGGGGATGGGGACCACATCGGTAAGCTTTTCGATTGCCGATGGAGAAGCTCCTGAGCAGGTGTCGTCTGCAATCAGAGTTGGGATCTCTGAACCGTCATCCAGAACAAAGATCGGGGAGGGGTCGTTTGGTCCCAGGTTTAGCGTGATTGTGCCCGCAGTCAGGCGGAAGGCGGCGATCGCACTGCCTGCATCCTGCCGCAACTCCTGCTTCAGATGGGCGACTGCCGCCTCATAGTCAGGCAGAGTTAAATGATGACCGACAAGAACCACCAGGGTCACACCGTACTCAAGCTTGTGGATGTAGACTCGATATCCGGTAAATTGGAATTCAAACCGCTCAAAGTTTGACGGTGTCGTTTCAACCACCTGTTTGATTCCCTGGGACAGTGCTTCCCGCTGCTGATAATTGAGCGACTGGGGAATGCCATAGAAATAAGGGCGGGAGCGTCCATCTATCAGCGCAAGACCCGCAATTCCTGGTAAATTCAAAAAATCTTGTACAACCTCCCGCTTCATAAGATGCTCTAATACTAGGTAATCCCGTCCAGCCCAAAATCCCTTCTAAAAGCTCGATAAACCAACAATTCAGGTGCCTCTTATCTTAAGTTTGTTTAAGCTTTGCTGCGCCTGTAGCCAGCTCTTGTCAGATGGAGTGTCCTCAACCTTGACAGGGTGTGGCTTTGAAAAGGGTGACAATGTCCTCTCGTAAAGGTAGGTTGCAGAAGCAGCGAATTTGACAGCATGGTTGACTGTGTCCAGTCTTCCCATATTTATCGCTAGATGTCCCATCAGACGAAGGAACCTGTCACAGGGCAGGTCGAGTTGCATTCAATCGGCTCATTGCTCAAGCGATTTTTCTAGTGCAGGCGTTTTCTCCTCTCAGTAGTACCCGTCATGTCTGACCTTCCATTTACCCTTGACCAGCTCCGCATCTTGAAGGCGATCGCCGCTGAAGGAAGCTTCAAGCGGGCTGCAGATAGCCTCTACGTGTCTCAGCCCGCCGTCAGCCTTCAGGTACAGAACCTGGAGCGGCAGTTGGATGTTCCCCTGTTTGACCGGGGCGGGCGACGGGCGCAGTTGACCGAGGCTGGACACCTGCTGTTGAGCTATGGCGATCGCATCCTGTCCCTTTGTGAGGAAACCTGTCGAGCGATCGAGGATTTGCAAAACCTGCAGGGTGGAACCCTGATTGTGGGAGCCAGTCAGACTACGGGCACCTACCTTCTACCTCGCATGATCGGCATTTTTCGGCAGCGCTACCCCGATGTGGCGGTACAGCTTCACGTCCACTCCACCCGTCGCACCGCCTGGAGCGTTGCCAACGGTCAGATTGATCTGGCGATTATCGGCGGTGAAGTGCCTCCTGAACTTCAGGAATCGCTGGAGGTCGTACCCTATGCGGAGGACGAGTTGGCGCTGATTTTGCCCGTTTTCCACCCCTTTGCCCGCCAGGGCATCGTCCAGAAAGACGACCTCTACAAGCTCCAGTTCATCACCCTCGACTCCCAATCTACTATCCGCAAGGTGATTGATCAGGTATTGACCCGCTGTGGCATTGAAACCCGCAGGCTGAAGATTGAGATGGAACTGAACTCAATCGAGGCCATCAAGAATGCAGTGCAGGCCGGACTGGGGGCAGCGTTTGTGTCGATCTCCGCGATCGAAAAAGAGCTACAGATGGGGGTTCTCCATCGCGCCCGGATCGACGATGTGGTGGTGAATCGGATGCTGTCCGTCATCTACAACCCCAATCGCTACCGTTCTAAAGCGGCTCAGGCGTTTATGGAGGAAGTGCTGCCTCAGTTCTCGACGCACAAGCCCAAACATGTTGAGCATGGCCTGGAGTCCAGCCTGCCAGAGGCCAGCCACGTCGTCACAGTAGAGACTACCTGATTGGGGTATGGACGTTTACTGCACTCGCCCCGGCTGTCCGCGACCCACCAATGCCTTTGCGGATCTGGATCAGCCGTCAACGCTGCGGACGGTGCAGCAAAAGTTTTGCACCAGTTGTGGGATGCCCCTGCTGCTGGCAGGGCGTTATGTGCCGCTGCGGCTGTTGGGCAGAGGGGGCTTTGGGGCAGCTTTTTTGGCGCGCGATCGCTTCACACCAGCCCTCCGTCCCTGCGTGGTCAAACAATTTCAGCCCTCCGGTAATCTCAGCGCTACCCAGCTTCAGGTGGCCCAGAATCTATTTGAGCGGGAGGCGCAGGTACTGGATGAGCTGGGCAATCGTCACCCCCAGATTCCTGACCTGCTGGCCTTTTTTGAGCTGGATGTGCCTACCAAAACCTCCGGCAAGTCCGATCAGTTCTTCTACCTGGTGCAGGAATTCATTGATGGGGAAAACCTGGAGGAGGAACTGGGTCGCCGGGGACGGTTTTCTGAAGCCGAGGTTATGGAGATTCTGGAGGCAATTCTGCCCGTCCTGAAGTTCGTCCACGACAGTGGATCGATTCACCGAGATATCAAGCCTTCCAACATTATGCGCCGCACGGATGGTCGCCTGTTCCTGCTGGATTTCGGCGCAGTCCGTCAGGTCACCGCCACCACCCCTGGCGGAAAAGCCTCCACAGGCATTTATTCTATGGGGTTCGCCCCTCCCGAACAGATGCGCGGCGACATAGTTTACCCCGCGACCGACCTCTACGCCCTCGCCGTCACCTGCATTACGCTCCTGACCGGAAAGCAGCCCAACGAGCTTTACGATGCCTTCAGCAACACCTGGAAATGGCGCGATTCTGCAATTGTGAGGGATCGCCTCGCCGCCGTCCTGGATCAAATGCTGCTGCCCACTCCTAGCCAGCGTCTCCAATCCGCCGAAGAAGTGCTCAACGCCTTATCTTCTCCCGCATCTACGCCCGCATCTATCCCTTCAACACCCCCACCCATCCACCCATCCACCCATCCACCCATCCACCCTCCCCAAAGCACCTCCTCCACCGCCCTCCAGTCTCCCGCCCCTCCACCTCCCAGTTCCGCCTCCCCCGCTCCCATCGCCGCCCCTCGCCCCTTTTCTCTGCTGGCGCTGATCGGCAGCGGAGCGTTTACGGGCTTTCAAGGAGGGCTGCTGGCGATCGCCCTCCTCAGCCTCCTGGGCACCACCGCCCTGACGCCCGTTTTCTGGGTTGTCCTGCTGGGAGTGCTGGTTCTGGCTCAATGGCGGCGCTGGATCGAGCGGCTGGATCTGGTGATTATCGCGGCGATTTCGCTGGGTCTGGTGCTATTTCTGCCGTTTTTTAACCGAATTCTTCAGGCATCTGGCGCATTTCCAACAGTGCTGCTACTGGCGGTGCTGGCGGCACTGGTAGGAGTGGCGATCGCCCTTGTGTTTCGACTGATTTACGGGCTGCTGTCGCGGATTCTTTAATTGCACAACCCAGAACAAAAGCCCAATTTCTGGAAGTTGCGGCGCTATAGCGC
>JBIKWV010000017.1:0-14997 GCA_044356135.1 Elainellaceae cyanobacterium | reverse complement strand
GCCACATCACCAGGCTATCCACGATGGGCGATCGCCACTCTTCCATCAGGTCAAACGCCAGGTGCATCTCCTTGCGATCGGAGCGATGCAGGTTGCCCAGGTAGGGGTTTAGCCCTTCCGCCAGGATCAGACTCAGCACATTGTTAAAGAGCAGCGTGTAGCCAAAGCTCAAGAGAGAATTGACGGGATCTTTGGGGGGGCGGCGATTGCGCTCCGTGAGGCTGAAACCGGGGTTGGTGATCAACTGTCCCAATGCGCCAAAATACAGTCGAGCCGCATTCCCCTCATAACCGCGCATCACCGCCAGGTCTTCGGTTTTGCTCAGCGCAGCGATGTATTGATCAATCCGGTGAATTCTGGCGCTCAGCCCCTCAACCTTGCGCTTCCGATTCAGCCGCAGCAACAGATGGCGAGAGTTGGTCAGTTTGCCGTGCAAGATCTGTCGCGCCACCTGCACCTGAAACTTCGGGTCGTGCCGTCGCCCAAACTGTGCCGCCTCTGTGGACAGATCACAAAACTCACTGCTCCAGAGATGCCCCTTGTACTCCCCAGATTGCGACATAAAGATGACCGGAATCTGCTGCTCCAGGCAAACGGCGATCGCACTGGTGCTAATTTGCACCCGACCCAACACCAGAATACGTCCGACCTCCTTAATAGGAATCTCAAGGGGGGCTGATTTTGGATTTTGGGTTTTGGATTTTGGGTTTTGGATTTTGGGTTTGGGATTTTGGGTTTGGGGTTTGGGGCGATCGCTCTGCTTCGTTCCGGTGAAAGAGCTAGTCCCCTTCCCTGCTAGTTAGCAAAATTGCCAGAGTTTCAGTCCCCTTGCGGGGAAGAGGTTTTGAAAGCTTGAAAACAAGGTGCCGTTGAACATGGTGGAGAAGGTTTCAGTCCCCTTGCGGGGAAGAGGTTTTGAAAGCTTCCGAGGAAATTCGTCAAGGACTCAATTTAAGTTGTTTCAGTCCCCTTGCGGGGAAGAGGTTTTGAAAGACCGAGCTCCCAACGAGGAGGATGAACTCTTCTCCTGGTTTCAGTCCCCTTGCGGGGAAGAGGTTTTGAAAGAACCCGCACAAACCTGCTGCCACTGCCCCTTCCCTCAATCGTTTCAGTCCCCTTGCGGGGAAGAGGTTTTGAAAGACGTATCGTTTGTAAAAATACACCTCATAACTGGAGAGGTTTCAGTCCCCTTGCGGGGAAGAGGTTTTGAAAGAATACTCAAAAGCGATGAGGGAGGCGTTTGATTATGAAGGGTTTCAGTCCCCTTGCGGGGAAGAGGTTTTGAAAGGCCTCTGCAGGATGTGGTATGAGAGAGTAACCATAACGGTTTCAGTCCCCTTGCGGGGAAGAGGTTTTGAAAGTAGCACAAGGGGGCAAGATGTGTTCTGGCATCTGGGAGTTTCAGTCCCCTTGCGGGGAAGAGGTTTTGAAAGCTGCTGTGTCCATCCTGACCCTGACCGCTTCGTTTGTTTCAGTCCCCTTGCGGGGAAGAGGTTTTGAAAGCTGCTCCCCAGCAGTGGCAGGGGCAGAGACAGTCTCGTTTCAGTCCCCTTGCGGGGAAGAGGTTTTGAAAGCATGGCAGACTGTAAAAACTGGGGAAACATTCTCCGGTTGTTTCAGTCCCCTTGCGGGGAAGAGGTTTTGAAAGAGTTATAGTGACTTTCGCTTTATGCGTTATCTTTGCGTTTCAGTCCCCTTGCGGGGAAGAGGTTTTGAAAGTTTTGCGTAATGCAAACTCTGCACTCTCAGGAGTCAGGTTTCAGTCCCCTTGCGGGGAAGAGGTTTTGAAAGAATTTCCCCTGATTAAAAAGGAGGCGTAAATCTGATTATCCAGTTTCAGTCCCCTTGCGGGGAAGAGGTTTTGAAAGGATCGCTCCCCCTGGAGTGAACGATGTTCGTTTAGGTTTCAGTCCCCTTGCGGGGAAGAGGTTTTGAAAGGCGAGTTGAGTTCTGCGGTTCGGCTGGTGGGGATGGTTTCAGTCCCCTTGCGGGGAAGAGGTTTTGAAAGTAGAGTTGTGGTTTTCCTGGGAAACCGTACTGCATAAGTTTCAGTCCCCTTGCGGGGAAGAGGTTTTGAAAGGTGAACTTAGAAGGGGAGACCTTAAGGTTAGACTTAGAGTTTCAGTCCCCTTGCGGGGAAGAGGTTTTGAAAGTTGTTGACTTGTCGGCAGTGGACCATCCGTACGCGGCTGTTTCAGTCCCCTTGCGGGGAAGAGGTTTTGAAAGGGTATGCCTTTACACGCGGCTCAGGGCAAGGCTTCCTGAACCGAAAACCGCACAGGTCAAAATCAGGTTCAACTAGAAGGCGTACAGTATCAACAAGACCTGTAGCAACACTCGTGAAACCCTTGCCTGGTGCGGGTGCCGCATAGGTCAACGAAGTTATGCGGTTTTCAAGGATCGGAGGAGGGGTGCGATTTCCCTCTTGAAAGCCATTATGCTTCAATCACCCAAAAAGTCAATGGACAAAATCAAGAGATTTTTATACTGTTGCGCGAAAAATCGGGTGAGCAGATCTGCCCACCCGATGCCGGAATACAGAATTTGATAGGGACGTGATTAGATGATGTAGACCGCTGGTGGAGGCTGGGGTGGCTCACTGCCCACCGTCAGCGTTCGAGGCACCGCATCTGCTGGAACCCAATAGAACCGCACATTGTCCTCCTGGGGTTTAACCCGACGCTTCACCTTATGATGCAAATCCTTCATCTCCTGTAATGAAAGGAAACATTCAAACACACTCTCCTGAACTCGACGACCATAGCCCTCCAGAAAAGTAGCAAGGCGATCGCGCCTCCGGTCATCGGCGATATCGTAGACCACCAGCACTAACATCGAACACTCCTTATGCAGGGCTATTTGTTTGAGCGAATAAAGGGGTGATAGACCTCAGAAGACTGCAAGCATTGCTTATAGTGCTGCACCTGAAGCTGAATGGCTCGTCGATAAGAAACCTGCTGCTGGGTTCTGGGGTGAGTCAACGTTTCGGAAATTCGCTCCTCAAAGTGCTTCAGAAATACCCGCCGTGCGCCTGCTTCCAGATAAACTCCGGCTTCCGCATTGGGGTAAGTAAAGTCGGTGGGACGCAGAATTTTCTGATTCAACAGGGCAATTACCAGGCTATCGACGACGGGTGCCCGGAATTCTTCAACCAGATCAAATGCCAGATGGGGTTCTTTACGGTCTGACCGATGCAGGTTGCCCAGATATGGATTCAGCCCCTCCGCCAGAATCAGGCTTAACACATTGTTAAACAACAGCGTGTAACCAAAGCTCAGCAATGAGTTAACGGGATCTTTGGGAGGGCGGCGGTTGCGCTCCGTCAGGCTAAAGCCTGAATTCGTGATCATCTGCCCCAAGCCCTTGAAGTAGAGTTTGGCGATCGCCCCCTCGTACCCCCGCAACTGGTTCAGGTCGGTGGTCTGCTGAATGTTGTGCAGATGCTGGTCAATCCGCTTGAGTTTTGCCTCTACCCCATCCCCTTTGCGCTTACGGTTATACCGTTGCAGCGTCAGCTTAGAGTTCATGCCCTTTCCCAAAACAATCTGCCGCGCCACCTGCACCTGAAACTTCGGGTCGTGCCGTCGCCCAAACTGTGCCGCCTCTGTGGACAAATCGCAGAACTCGCTACTCCACAGATGCCCCTTGTACTCCCCCGAACGGCTCATGAACACCACCGGAATTTGATGTTCCAGGCATTCGGCGATCGCGCTGGTACTGATCTGCACATTCCCCAGCACCAGGATGCGTCCGACTTCTTTAATAGGAATCTCAAGGGGAGCTGATTTTGGATTTTGGGTTTGGGATTTTGGGTTTGGGGTTTGGGGCGATCGCTCCGCTCCGTTCCCAGTTTCTTCATCCTCAAACCGACCGCCCTCGATCACAAACCGACCATGATCCTTCCGCAGCATTGTGCCCTGTTTGACCAGATACAGCGTAGACATCCCATCCCTCCAGCTCCACTCTTTGGACTCAATTTGTACTGGCTTCTCATCGCGCACCCTGTAGCCCATCACCACGTATAGCGGCGGCGGTACGGGTTTCTCTGACTCCTGGATCGCCTCCAAAAATGCCTGCTGCATCTGTGTCGTCTTTGCAGGCGGGTCGCTGTACCTCAGAATCGGGGACTCATCCCGAACCTTTGAAGGTTCACGCTCCCTCGACTTTTTCTTCCCCTTCCCCTCATCCTGGACCACCAGCGA
Organism: Elainellaceae cyanobacterium; assembly: GCA_044356135.1. GTDB lineage: Bacteria > Cyanobacteriota > Cyanobacteriia > Elainellales > Elainellaceae > CAZVXA01. Next base: position 10,795 of record JBIKWV010000017.1, on the reverse strand, counting down.
TCGCACAAACGTATGCCCCAGAAAGTGGAATCCCTGCTGAAAGTTGGTCAGGCGGGTCTTGTCGGGGTGTAACTCCAGCCCCATCGTCTTTAGCAACTGATCGACCAGCGACTGTGCCTGTTCAATCCGTGCCTTCGACTTTGCCAGAACGACAAAATCATCGGCGTACCTCACCAACTTCAGCCCTGCATCGGCGATCGCCTCATCAAAGTCATCGAAATACACGTTGGCGAGGATGGGCGAGATGACAGACCCCTGGGGAATCCCCTTGTCTGGCAGAATCAGCCCCGAACCCGTCGAAACGCCGCTGCCGATCCACCGTTCCACCAGGTGGCCGATCGCAGGATCATGAACTCGCTCCTGGAATTCAGCAAACAGCCGCGAATGCTGCACGTTGTCGAAGTAGCTCACCACATCGGCATCTAAAACCCAGTCATACCCCTGCTTTCGGAAGTTCTCGATCTGCCGTACCGCACCTTTGTACGATCGCCCTGGTCGATAGGCAAAACTGCTGTCCTCAAACTGTGGCTCCAGAATCGGATGCAGCAGATTCAGGAGTGCCTGCTGGACAATGCGATCGCGCACCGTCGGCACCGCCAGCCCGCGCCACTCGGTTTTCGGTGGTTCTCCCGGCTTCAGCTTCGGCTTTTTAGGAACCTTAAGCGATCGCAGGGGCATCGGCTGATAGGTGCCAAGCTGGATCTGACGGCGCAGCGTTTCTAGATTGCGATCGGCATTGCGCTCAAAGCTGGCGATCGTCTCTCCATCGACTCCCGCACAGCCCTGATTCCTGCGAACCTTGTCCCACGCCTGCCAGAAGTTCTCCGGTGATAAAAAGGTCTGCCAGTCGATCATGTTCTGCCCCCAAATTCTTCTGCCTCCAGATTAATCAGCGCCTGGAAAGAGCCTTTTCCAGGCCACTGCTATGCTCATTTTCAGAACGTCAGGAGAGCAAACACAATGGACTTGAGAACGCTACTGCTGCTGGCGGAGGCTGGCTGGTTGAGCGGGAATGCTTTTGACTTTTCGGGTCTGATTACCATGATTGACGGTCTCTCGGCCTGGGTCAGTCTGGCACTGACAGTTTTTGTGGGTCTGATGGGGCTGCTCCCCTTTGGCGCAGAATGCGATCGGGATTCCCGGTGCAGTCCAGCGCTGTAATAGCACCTGCCTGGATCTGGCCAGCGCCCTATCCTGGTGACACGCAATCTTTGAAATTCACCGCAGAGCATGTCACCCAATCCTTTGGATAGGGAAAAAGGCAAAAGCAACTGAAGTTTCTTAGAAGGCGCAAAGGGCGAAAAGATTGTACTCTGCGTACTCTGCGCCTCTGCGGTGAAACAAATGAACCGATCGAAAAACAATCTGAAGCTTTGCCCCAGGCATCTCTTGACATGATTAAACTGGGTCAGAGCATGGCAATTCTCCGACCCAAATGTCCTTGCTTTACCTGTAGCCCCCCCATGCGCAGTTCCCTCGCTCAGTCCCTCAAAATCTTTTTCAACGCCGAGACGATCGCTCCTTTTTTAGTTGGGTCTACCGTTCTGGCAATTCTGGGTAACACCATCTACGACATTCTTAAAAATACCTTTGGCTCTGAGACCTCTGATTTAATCAGGATTGGCAGTGCTGCACTATTAATTCTCTGTTTTTCGGTGGGACTGCTGGCCTGGAGCATCACCCAGCGGCTCAAGCGAACCCAAATAACAGTCCCCTTTGAAGTCCGCCAGAAGGAGCTGACTCAAAAATACAAAGGACTGATTCTATTGGTCAGCCAGCCCGAAGCCTGCGAAACCGCAATTCGCTTCCACATCCCCACACTCAAACGATGCTGGCTGATCTGCTCCCCCAAAACCCTGCCCGTTGCTGAAGAACTCTGTCGCCGCTTCCCTAAAGTCTGCCTCGACCCGCCCATCGTGGTCAACGACATCTACAATCCTCTGGAGTTTCGTGCCCGTGTCAGCGGCATCTATCGCAATCGCCTGCCGCAGGGGTGGCAGGAGTCGGAGGTGATCGCCGACTACACCGGGATGACGGTTCATGCCTCAGTGGGGACGGTGCTGGCCTGTGTCGGGAGCGATCGTCCGCTGCAATATACCCCAGCAACGTTTGATGCTCAGGGGAAGGCGATCGGTTCTCTCAATCCCATTCGTGTGTGGTTACGGTAGGAGAGAGTGTTGTGCCCCGAAATAAAAGTGGTGCAGACTATACAAAGGTAACTTCTGAGGGTCTTGACTATGATATCCACTCAATCCCCGTCTACTCTCTCTCTGGAAGCATTCTTGCAACTGCCAGAAACAGAGCCTGCAAGCGAATACATTGAGGGTCAAGTCTGCCAGAAACCCATGCCTAAAGGAAAACATAGCCGCCTGCAAACTCGTTTTTCAGCGCAGATCAATCAGGTGAGTGAGCCACCAAAATTAGCCTGTGCTTTCACAGAATTGCGCTGCACTTTTGGAGGACGATCGCTCGTCCCCGACATCTCCGTCTTTGCATGGCAGCGAATTCCTCTGGATGCCCGTGGAGAAATTGAAAACACCTTTGAGATTGCCCCGGATTGGGTGATTGAAATCTTGTCGCCGGATCAAAGCCCTATTCGGGTGATTGACAATATTCTGTTTTGTTTAAACCACGGCACAGAAGTAGGCTGGCTAATTGCGCCAGATGACCGTTCCATTATGGTTTTTCGCTCTAATCAGCAACCCAAAGTGCATCAGGGAGAAGACTCTCTAACCGTTTTAAGCTTGCTGGGGGACTGGCAGTTATCCACTACAGAGGTTTTTCAATGGTTAAGTCTGAGTTAGATGCATAACCATAAAAGCGGGAAATAGCACCATGAACGTGTCTCATCAATGCGCATTACAGGTGGCTCAGCAGGCGATCGCCCACCTCCTGCAATGGGCAGGCGGCAATCTGCCAGATCACTGTCAATCTGATATCCAGTCTGAAGAGGCTGGGGTAACGGAGGCAAAAAGACTGCTGGGTTGGAACTCTGCCTCAAGCGTGGATGTCCTGAAACTATTATTCGATCAGGTATGCTTGCCAGGTAGCCAACCACAGGAACAACAGCATTACACTCCATTGATGGCGATCGCTAATTCTGATCCACAGATTCCCTATCCTGTTGAAAAGAAGCCAGATGACACAACGCAGAATACTTTGAGAGATGAAATCAAGAAAATTTCTGAGACTTTAAAGGAAGCCGATAATTGGAAAAACCTTTCACTGCTGATGGTGATCCTGGAAAAATACGGCTCCTGTTTAAGCTTTGGAGAACCGGATGTGGCACTGGTGGATCAGGTGCGGATGACGGGGGCGATCGCCGCTGCCCTGGCTCAAAGCGATGCTCCGGAACAGGTTGAAAACCTCAGTCTGATTGCGGGGGATTTGTCCGGTATTCAACAGTTTATTTACACGATCGCCTCCGATGGTGCGCTTAAATCGCTCCGCGCCCGCAGTTTCTATCTGGAACTGGTGACCGAAGAGGTGGTGCAGCAGCTACTTTCTGCGCTCGATCTGCCTCGCACCAGTATTATCTACGCTGGGGGCGGCAATCTGTATCTGCTGGCACCTATTACATCCGAGACAGCATCAAAAGTTCAACAGGTACAAGAGCAGTTTAATCGCTGGTTCCTCGACAAATTTCAGAAAAAGATTTTTCTGGCACTGGTTCACTTTCCCTTCCCAGTCAAGGATGTAGCAACCACAGAGTTTGTAAACTGCTGGGAAAAAGCCATTCGCAAACTGAACCAACAGAAGAACCAGAAGTTTGCAGCCCAAATCTCTGATGTCCTCCGACCCTCGCGCAGTTATGAACAGACCTGTCGTGTCTGTCACCGGGATGATGTCGAGGAGAAAAACCTCAAACCGCTTAAAGAGCCTGACTCCCCGCTTGCCTGCTCGATCTGTCGCAGGATGTTCCAGTTAGGGGATGATTTGTTTGATGTCCGATCGATGGTGCGATCGCATCGCAAAGACATTGAGGCTCCTGTTCACACTGTTGAGTTTCAGATCGGACAGCAGTCTTCTGAAACAGTTTACTATCATCTTTTTAAAGGCAGCAGACCGATTATTCAAGATCCTCAAAAACTAGATCAGTCCGTTATTGCATACCTGATCAACAACTGGGATCTGAACGATTATCAATTCCGGTATTTTCAGGAAAATGTTGTCCCCATGCTATTGGGAAACTACGGTCAGCAGGTGATAGATCAGAACACCCGGCAACCCCGATTCATGCGCGCTGAAGAGATGGCTGCAGGGTCGCAGGGTATTGATCGGGTGGGCTATTTGCGCATGGATGTGGATCGGCTGGGGCAGATTTTTGCCAGGGGACTACAATCCAGTTTCTCATTGCCCAGACTGGCCGGACTCTCACGCCAAATGAGCTACTTCTTCAAGGTCTATTTGAACAGTCTGGCGGAGCAGCGATCAAAAAACCTGCCTGCCAATGCTCAAACATTGAAGTCATCCCCTGACTCTATACCAGGCGATCGCCCCAATCTTTTGTTTATCTATGCCGGAGGTGACGACTTATTTGTCAGCGGTGCCTGGAATGAAGTTGTTGAGTTTGCCTTTGATGTCTACCAAGCTTTTCGTGCCTACACAGGGAATAACCCAGCGATCACATTATCTGGCGGCATCAGCATCGAAACAGAGAAGTTTCCCCTGTATCAGGCGGCGGAAGCTGCCGGAAGTGCAGAGAAGGCGGCAAAGGGTGGAGGGCGCGATCGCCTGGGGTTGTTTGCCGAGGTGTTGCAGTGGAGTGAATGGCTCGGTGCCACTCAACCTACGATGATCCAGGAATTGATGAAGGGCATCTATGAGAACGTTGCAAGAGCCGTTATTGATAGACCTCCAGGCAATGAGCAGCAGTGGGAAGACCAGATTCAGGAAATAGCTCAGCAGTGTTTTGAACCAGATGATCCCAAGACCTATCCAGTCTGGCTGGGGGTACTCCCCTTGGTCCAACGTCTTTATCAACATCAGGATCAATATTCCAGCAGTTTTATTCGCAACCTGCTGCTGACGGCGCAACTTCAAAAACAGCGTCTGGATGAAAAGCAAAAACAGATTGACGCTCTCAAGAAAAAAAATCAACTTTCTGGTGATGATCCAGCGCTACTGAACGCCAGAATTGACAAAGAGCAGCTTCGCTATTATTTACATCTCCCTCAAATCGCCTACACGCTGAGACTGCTGGGGGAATCCTCCGGCAAAGAGGAGAATGAACAGGATGGAACAAAGGAATCTCCTCTGGAACCTGTTCGCAAATCGCTCAAAAGTCCCTACAATGCGCCCTATTTTCGGGCGATCGCCACCTGGATTGAACTTCTCACCCGCACCTCCGAACCATGACTCAAGCACCAAAACGCATTAATTCCAGTTCTCAAACCATGCCGATTAGTGACGAGATTGTTAAAACTATCAGTGGTTTAAAGTCGCTCCAAGAGTATTCCATTCGCAAGCTGGTGGAACATGCTCAGGTGTTCGGTCCTGATCTGAAACGGCAACGGTTAGAAACCAATCAGGTACGGAAGTTTCTGGATGCACTCAATCAAATCAAAGCAAAACTGAGCGAAGTCGAAGAGAAATTGAAGCCAGCGTTTGACAAAATCGACCAGAGCGATGCCAGTATTGACGAGAAAGACAAACAGAAAGATCAACTCAGATTTCAGGAGATTGAAACGGAAGTCGTTTTGCTGAAGCCCAAGCTAGCCTACGCCTCTGCACGGCAGGATGCTGTAAAACCACTCAACAGGGTGATGGATGCTGCAATCGACCGCGTCTACAGTAAACCAGATTTCGATCGCCTCGTTCAACTGATCGAGTCTATTATCGCTTACCACAAAGCAGAAGGAGGAAAGTAAAGATGGTTGAACCCAAAGCCCAGATCCCTCTCCTGGGAAAAGTTCGCCTCACCAGTACGCTACTGGTAGAAACGGGACTGCACATTGGCGGCGGTGGTGAGAATCTGGACATCGGCGGATTAGACAAAGCCGTAATTCGAGATCCATTGACGAAACATCCGTACCTGCCCGGTTCCTCGATTAAAGGTAAACTGCGATCGATCCTGGAACGCCTGCTTAACGAACCGATTAACCGAGCGGGTGGGAGTAATACCTATCGCCATGAATGTGATAGCCAGGAAGCCTGGTATCTGGTGTTTGGGGAGGGCGAGGCTCGTCAGATGCAGCCTCATGTTGGCGCGAATGAGTGCCCCATTTGCAGGATGTTTGGTTCAACGGGTGTTGAATGCTATCTGCAATCTAACAATGGGCGCACCAAAGACAAAGGAACTAATAAACCTGCGCGCCTGTTGGTGCGAGACTGCCATTTGCAGGATGACTCTGCGAAGCGCTTGAGGAACATTGACACGGGTCTATACATGACTGAGTGGAAATTCGAGAATGGACTCGATCGGATTACTGCGGCTGCCAATCCCCGTCAGTTAGAACGAGTCCCGGCTGGCTCAGAATTTAATTTTGAGCTGGTCTACACGCTGGAAAACGCAACACAGGCACAGGAGGATCTCAGAAATCTGGCGATCGCCCTTGCCATTCTGGAAGATGATGCGTTGGGGGGACATGGTTCCAGAGGCTATGGAAAAGTGAGCTTCAAGCACTTCCAATTGTCCTACCGGGATATTGCTCAATACCGCCAGGTTGCCAGTGGCGGTGGAGATGGGTTTACGCCAATGGCACTAGACAATACGGCTGATCTGCTGAATCGGTTTGGTGAGATTCAAGCACTATTGCCTGCAAGCGGAGCCTCAACATGAGCAGTGAAATGAATGAGTGGAGGCTTGTCAGGCTTGATTTTGGTCGCATCCAGGCTCATTTCGGCGAGCTGGGCATTGGACTGGAAGAAACCAGTGAGCGGGTGCGATCGGACACGCTGTTTAGCGCCTGGATAAGTGCCTATGCCAGGTTGTATGGCGATCGCGTAGAAGCCCTGCTCCAGCAATTTCCCATCTTCAGTCAGGGGCAATCATCAACAACTGAAGCTCCGTTCTCCTTGAGTTCCACATTTGTTTACCATGACAAACAGGAGAATGGAAAAACCAAAACCACTTATTACGTGCCGCGTCCCTACCAGTTTCCTCCCAACTATCCAATCGAGGATGATTTGGAGTTCACCAAAACCTACAAAAACCTGCGATTCCTGCCCCTGGAGGTCTGGAAGCGGTGGTATCAGGGAACAGGATTTTCCACTGCGGAAGACCTGCCAGAATTGATCGCCGAAACTAGAAAGGAAGCCAGTCCGTTCACCAGCCTCAAAGATGCAGGAACCTTCGCTTACAAAGAAGCCTTTAAGTTTTACAAGGTGCCCAAGATCGCGGTCGATCGCACCACTCGTGCCACAAACCTCTATTACACGGGTTTTGTCCAATTCCAGTGGGGGACTAATCCATCGGGACTCTACTTCCTACTACGCTTCAACCCCACACTGGAGTCACAACAACGTGAAGAACTTGAGCAAGCGTTGTACTTTTTAGGTGAAGAGGGGATTGGAGGGGAGCGATCAAGCGGTGCGGGCAGATTTACTGCCACCTGGAATCCGCTACCCCAGGAGTGGGAAGCAGCTATCTATTACAGACCCGATGGTGAATCCCATCAACGTTACAGCCTCCTCAGCCTATTTTGGGATGATACCGTTACACCAGAATTTTTAGATGAGTCCAGCTACGAACTGCACCAGCGCAGTGGTTGGATTGCGTCTCCTTCAGGGCGGCAGCGGCGACGGCAGGTGGTGCCCATGTTCACTGAGGGGTCGGTCTTCAAGCCCGATCAACTGACTGGCAAACTGGTGGATGTCACGCCCCCTGGTTTCGAGCAACAACCGAATGGACATCGGATTTATCGCAGTGGCATTGCCCTGAGCTTACCCATTAGAGTATTAGATATTGCCTGAACGACCTGTCGGGGTCACGATGTTCTGAAGTTCACCGATAGCAGTAGCGTAGGAGGAAAAATGACATCCACCAGAACGGCAAAACCCATACCCCCGAAAAAGAAAAATTTCTCCAGCTTCAGCTACAAGGATGCCTTCAAGCAACTTCAGATCACGCAACTCACCCCCTGGAGCATTGAATTCACCCCCTTTGCCCCCAGTGATTTCTTCCACCAGCATCTAACTCGGCTTCAGTGTTTTGATCTCCAGAGTTCCGAAGAGTCAAAAAAATTGATCATTGATGCCATTCTCACAGAGGGGATTCAGCAGTTTGCACGATTGAAGATCTGGAAAAGCGCCCCTCTGGAAAGCGACACCCTCATTGGTGCAGCCGATTATCTGGTAGCAGAACACCGAGCCTATCTGGAAGCTCCCTTTGCCTGCATTGTTGAAGCCAAACGGGACGACTTTTACCAGGGCACTGCTCAATGTCTGGTCGAAATGCAGGCGTGCCAGTGGAATAATCAGCAGTTGAGCAAGGTGATGGATATTTTTGGAGTGGTCACTAATGGCACCACCTGGCAGTTCTACAGGTTGATGCCATCGGGAGAAGTGTTTGAAACTCTGCCCTATTCAGTCAGTGATCTGGAGTCAGTTTTAGGCTTACTCCATTACGTTTTTCAACAGTGTGAACAAAATCTAAGCCCCTGAACCTTGTGAGAATCAGCCATGACCGTTGACTCCCTGCCAGCACTTGTAAAACCTGATGTCTACGAATCCAGACGGATTCAGTTGACCAGTCCCCTATTACACATCGGCTCTGCGATCTCCCGATTGAATCCGTTTGAGTATGTGCAGACGGCAAAGCGGGTTTATTTACCGAACCAGGATGTGCTGGCGAGTGCACTCCAGAAGCGTGGTTTTTTACAGGACTATATTCAATGCGTCGAGAATCGACAGGATCTGATCGATCTCCTGGAAAATGCTTTCGGCGATCGCTGGCAAACGGCCACCAATGACCAGGGAGAAGCCCTCTTTCCGGCGCACAAGGTTCTGCAAAAGTGGACTGACCAGCGCATCACCGACCTGCGCCCAATGATTCGTAACGGCATGGGACAGCTTTATATTCCCGGTTCTTCCATTAAGGGGGCAATCCGGACGGCGATCGCTTACCATCTGCTCAAACATGCCGACCGATTCAACGTTCCTAAACAACAGCAGATTAGCGAAATTGAGCGCAAGCTGCGCCAGTCGATGGGCGAACTGAAACAACGGGCAAGGTTCTTCGACGATCGGCTGATGATGGATACACTGTTCAGCGACTTTGACCTGGAGGTGGGCAATCGCACCATCCAGGCTCGTAAAGGACCCAATACGGATTTTATGCGGGCGGTTCACGTTAGCGATAGTGAGCCGTTGATCGAACAGGAAGTGGTGAATAAGAAGGGACAAACAGGGAAGTTGAATCTGGCGATCGCCTCTGAAGTCATTGTCTCCAGCCGATTCCCCGATTACCGCGCCAAATACCACGCCTCCATTTATGCCGAAATGGTGCGTCTGGTACAAACCCAATTCTCAATCACCCTCGACGTCAAAATGCTGTCCTGGTTCCGCCACAGCCAGGGTATGCAAATTCCCTTCCAGACAATCGATGATCTGCTCAAAATCTGCCAGGAATTTGCCCAGGATCAGTGGGATTTTGAACACGACTACTGGCAAAACCTCAAGAATAATCCCAATGCCCAGGGCAAGAATCTTGACTTCAGCGCCATTCGCAGCTTCTACGAACCCGAAAACTGCTCCTATGGACTGCGAATTGGCTGGGCAAGCGGAATGCCCGGAACTACCGTTAATTTGCTGCTGGATGACAACTTGCGAGCAGACATTCGGGATACCTGTGGGCTGAAGGCACCGGGCTTTGAAGCTCCCAAGTCTCGTCGCACTGTTATTGGCTCCACTGGCGAGATTCGCTACGTGCCTGGATGGGTCAAGTTTAAATAATGATTGTGTGTCATGATTATTCGTTCAACCTGGACACTCACAACAATTACTCCCGTTGTTCTCCCCCGTTCCTATGGTTTAGAACTGGTGAAAGACCTGCATCGCCGCATGGGTCTTGCGATGGGGGAAGAAGCCATTCCATCCATTACCTGCTCTGGTTTGCTGGGCAAGATCACTCCCTGTCAGGACTTTGTCTCGTTTCATCCAGAGGAACCCTATCAACTTGTGCTATCAGGTTTACAAGAAGTATCGGCAAAAGCGATCGCCCACCTCGAACTCTCCAATTCCCTGGAATTTCTGGGTGCCCGGTTTGCTGTGGGCGATCGCCACGACGAAACCACCAGCTACGAAAACCTGTATCACTCGCTGGTGGCAAACGAACCCGAACCCCAGCGGCGCTTTCACCTGCAATTCATCACGCCAACTGCCTTTTCCCAGGATCGCACTTACCTGCCGTTACCCGTTCCGACGCTGATGTTTCGTAGTTGGCTGGAGCGCTGGAATCATTTTGCCCCGGTGTATCTGGGGGGCGATGAGCTGGTGGGTTATTTGGGGGGAGCGATCGCCCTTTCTCGACACAAACTGCAAACCGCACCCTTTCGAGTGCATTCAGGACAGGTCACTGGCTTTAAAGGCGATGTCACGTTGCAGGTTCTCAACCGGGTAGATCCGCTGCTGGCAAATGTCGCCAGCTTGTTGTTTCACTACGCTGAGTTTGCCGGAACAGGAATCAAAACGCGACTGGGAATGGGACAAACCATTTTAAGACAATACTCTGGACAGTTTTTTGAAAACCCTTGATTTTGCGTGCGCGACGCGCACGCAAAATCAAGGGTTTTCAAAAAACTGTCCGCACTAAAGTTTAGTGGTGGAGAACATTTAGCTGTGGGAGTTTATCACC
>JBIKWV010000510.1:0-4436 GCA_044356135.1 Elainellaceae cyanobacterium | reverse complement strand
AAATAAAGTGGGCTGGGGTATTCGTTAGGAGTCTTGCTTGCGATATTTTTCCCTGATTAAATCACCTCGCGCTCTACTCACAAATGTTGCTAGGGAGACTGAGGTTTGGAGCAACTAGGTGCATGCCTTAAGTGTCGGTTATTCTGAACCCACAGGTAATTGCTCCGTCTGAAGTCAGCATGATGTCAGCAGGCGCTGTATCTCTGCCGTATGATTGTGATTAAAGGTGCAGCAGTTACCCCTTGAGGAAATGCGAAGCGATCGCCCCTTTAGAGAACAGGACAATGGCCAAGCAACACAGCTCCCAACCCTCTCCAGATTCCACAAAATCCGCTAACAAGGAGCGGGTACGGTTTATCTTTGAACCCGATCGCCACTCGCCCAACGGAGTCACCTTCACCTGGCTCATCCACAAAACCTACAACGGCAAAGAAAAGGCCGCGATCGCCACCCGATCCTTTTGGCTCCCCTTTGCCTACCGAGACAGCGGAATTTCGTCCGACGCGGAACTCCGCGAATTGGCTCAGCAATCCATCTGGAAGCTGGAGGAGCAGATTCAGTATCTCCGCGAGAGCTTTGGACTGGAGGGCACACCTCGCCCGATCGCTCCTGCTACCCCTTCCCAAGTAGTGCAGACAGAGGCAATTGCCTCCACTAAACCGATCGCCGAGCCACCAGAATCTCAACCCGTGCTGGAGGTGGAGGGCTTAAACCTGAAAGCCAACCAGGAGCTTCTGGACGAATTTAGTGAGGTGCTTTGAGAGGAGGGTGACTTGTGGGGAGACCAGCACGGCAAAAACCAGACCCGGAAAGAGAGCCACCCAAATCCACTGCTCCTCAGCAAGCCGTTCGAGAGCCTGAGACCGAGAAGGGGCAATTGGCAAGGGAGCAGTACCTGGGGTTCGCCAGGGCAATTTCGGGCGACCCTGGCGGTAACGGTGGAGCCGCACGCTCCCTCTCGTATCGCACCCTTTATCAGAAGTATGCCGGGGAAACTCCCGAAGTGCAGCAAGCGGCTCGGTCTCTGGATGCGTCAGTCGCACTGCTGGCGCTAAAGTCTGCCATTGCTCCTCGACAGGTCATTCAGGTTCTGGCGCAGGGGCCATTCACCCAACATCAAACTCGTGACCTGTCGCCAGAGGGGAGAAAGGCTGCTCTGCCAGGACTGCTGCAATATGCTCAAGCAACTGTAGAAGCGGCTCAACGGCAACGATTTCTAGAATATGCCAACGCTGTGACGGGGAAAGTTTGGAACTACCCTGACCTTTATCGAGAGCATATTGGCTCTGACTGGGCGGCGATTCAATTGGATCAGAAGGTGGCGGCAGCGGCGTTGAAGGCGGGGGAGAGTGGAGACGCGATCGCCCATCTGCTTCAGCAGGGGCCATACGCTCGGTTCCAGAGGGATGTGAAGCAGGTATCTCCCGCAATGATCGAGCAATACGTGAAGGGAACGATTTCACAGGTTCGGGAAATACAGGCATTGCGCCCAGATCAAGCAGCCCATCTCTCCAGAGATGCAACTGTGCTGGGACAAAGTACCTCTCCCGAAGTATCTCATCAGCAATCTCAGGATTTGGATCTTTAGCTCTGCCACCATTTCTATTGAGAGCCTGCTTGAGCTTCTCGCTTCGATCAGCTACCTGTTCGTTCAAATTGGATTTTTGTACAAAAAATTATCTGAGCCATTTTTGCAGCTCTTCGGCTGTTTGAAGTAGCACTGTAATAAGGGAAGGAGGTGAGATGATTTTGACCTGTCCGGCGTAGCTAAAGATCCAATTCTTCAAGTCCAGGCTGTCAATCGCCCATGAAGGGAGCGTTGCTTTTAGCCGATGAGGAAACTGTGGGTCTTTTGTTCCCTTGAGGGTAAAAACTTCTTTTTGCTCTGATGCACTCATTGAAATGCCTAGAGGCTTGCGCGATGACATTTGGACACCCGGAAACCGTTGGGTGCCCTCGCAGACGAAGCGGAATATTTCTGTGTTGAACCAGAGTTCCAGCGTTTGTTCAATTGCGGTGCGATCGCCAGGTTCATTACTCAGAAACTTTTGCTGATCGGCTGCACTTGTCCCCAGGAAAAGTCCATAACTGGCCTGCTGAAGCTGCTCTAACTGTCGAAGGGCGTGCCGCTGTTGGTTACGAGGGTAGGTTTGGTGGGTGAAACGTGCTGTCAAACGCTCTAATCTTTCGTAGCGAAAAAGCCCACTGTCAAGACGTTGATAGCCCAGATACCAGGCGATGTTGTAGAACACAATTTGCAGGGGTAAAACTTCAAAGGGATCATCCGTCTCGCCTGGAAAACGCCCAGTACCTGATAGGCGGCGTAGTTCCACAATCTCTCCTGACTGAATCGCCGTTTCTAAGCGCTCGGAGTGGGGTGACTGCGCCAGGGACAGATCAGAGAGATGTTTGGGATTGACAATGGGCTGAGCCAATACTTTGCGAACAGGATAGGTCTCATGGATATCCAAACCCAGGTAGCGAAGCCGCTGTTGAAACGTTTCATAAGCAGCAAGGGCGATTGGGTCTGAGAGATGTTTGGCTTGCCCCTCCAGGCTATGATAAACCCTCAATAGTTCAGTTGCGGACATAATTCCGGTGCCCACAAAATAGCCCTGCCGCATCCGCTTTTCTGTCATTAAGTTGTAGGGTTTGAGTGCTTCCTCGAAGTCTTTGCGAATGGTTGCAGGGGTGTAATGGATTTGAAGTTTCCCTTCGACTGACAACGCCTCTATCAGTCCATCCAGGCTCCTGGAGTGCTTCTCTGCCCCCGTAGCTGGCAATTGGGGATGATGAGCAATGAACCGAATCAAGTGCATCAAACGTTCAAAAGCTTCGCGGTCGGAATAACGATGTAGTTGATCGAACGGAACCCTGGTATGGTTGGGTAAGTCAAGGCTGGTCGAAGTGTACGGAGCGTTGACGATTCCGTTGCGTTCTAACCAGACAAGATTTTGACTGATGGCAAACTCGTCAGCGTAAATCTTTCCATATCTGCTGGCAATGAGCGCGCTGATTTCGGACTCGGCACGAGAGAATTGCGGGAAATTCTGTTGCTGTGTTTCTCGTTTGAGCAGGGCGGGATTGGTCTGTTCCAGGTTGCCTAGCCCCGGATAATGCATCAACACTGCAATTAAATACATCAGCCGCTCAAACTCCAGCAGGCTGGAGTAGGGATGCAGCTCTCGACTGGCGTTTTTATTCTTGCGGTTCTGAATTGCTCTGGGTAGATCAGCAATTTTGGTCTCGATCGCCTCAAAATCAAATGCACCATCAGTGTAAGGAACGGTATAAACTCCTGCGAACCCTTCTGCCACTTCGGGCGGAAAGGTTCTTAGCCAGTTGAAAAAAGAATCAATAACATTCTCAGGCACCTGGCGATCGCGCCCCTCATTTCTCGCCTTACAGGTTTCCAGTGAAGTTTTGAAGAGCCATGCCATCCACAGAACATTCCCGTCCAGGATGTCTTGTGAGAAGTGCTGCAAAAATTCCATGCGCCAGACTCGTTTGGCGTTGGTTGCGTCATAAATGACAGGCCGCCCGTCTAGAATGCTCGTCCTAATCCGGGGTATGGCTTCTGCTGCAATTTGTGTCCACGCCCCCTGGTGCGCCGCATCCCCGAATAGTTCAGCTCGAATGGCATCAGTTGAAATCCAGCTATAGTCAGGCGATCGCGCCAACCACTGGCTGGCAAAAGTTGATTTGCCACAGGCAGGCGGGCCAACCAGAAGATGGCAGATCAATGGCTTCATCGGATTAGTCACTAGACTTGAGCTGGGCGATCGACCAATCTCGAATCATTGAGTAAATATAGTAATCAGTGGTCTGATAGTCATCATGATTTTCATCAACACCAGGGCTAATGATCGTCAATATATTTTCCATGACATCTAGAATCTCAGTATAACTGCAAGCTGAATCTAATTCCTGGAGTTGTTCCTCAGATGGGTTCTCAGGTAGTTCTTCATAGCGATTCTCATAAACTTCCTGTACTCGTTCCAAGCTCACACCTTTAGAGCCGTGTGTGATTCGATTGCGAATACCATACCAAAAATCCAGTCTTTGCCATGCAGATACATCAAGTTGAGTAGGTGAAATTGAATCTGAAGGAGCCGCTATCAGTGCATTGATATAATCTCTCTTAGCGTATCGGTTCCCCAGTGGCATTAGTTTTTTGTGACCTGACTCGCCTGATCTTCCAATTCTATATCCCTCTGGAATGGCCTGCCAAAGTAAGTCATTTCTTTGCTTCACCTTGTTCAGAAGAACGGTGGGTTTATCTGGCTTTTGAGGATCGAAGTAATGTTGACCACCCAGTTTATGGATCAGTTGAATTTGCGTTGCTTCATGAAACGAACCCAACCGAGCCAGGAAGTGGGCGACCTGCCGCAGCTCATAATAAATGCTGCATTGAGCATACAGGGCTTTTGGCAAGT
>JBIKWV010000509.1:0-4448 GCA_044356135.1 Elainellaceae cyanobacterium | reverse complement strand
TGACGCCACAGCCCCCGACCGCCAGATTCTGGTCATCCCCAGTCACGAAAGTCCGACCAACCCTTCCACCCGCCCGCCCGTCAACTCATCCGCCCCCTCACCTGCCAACCCTGTTCCTGAGCCTGCCGAAAGCCCCACCCCTACGACCCCGTCCGGCGTTGGAGAACCCGTCGAACTGAGGGCTGATCGCCAGGACTATGACAACATTCGGCAGGTGTTTACCGCAGAGGGCAACGTCGAAATGCGGTTCCGTCAGGCCGTGCTGAATGCTGACCGGGTACAGGTCAACCTGCAAAACCGAATTGCGGTAGCAGCAGGAAATGTGGTCTTGCGGCGGGGCGATCAGGTGTTGCTGGGCGATCGCTTTGAGTACAACTTTGTGCAGGAAGCAGGCACCGTTTTGAATGCCCGAGGGGAAGTATTTTTACCCTCGGCAGACAACGACCTGGCCCCGACCCTACCCACCGATGTTACTGCCGGGTCTCGCGCCGATCGCCCCCTCTCTGACGTGCTGGCGAACAACCAGCCGGTGACCAGCGGCCAAGGCATCGAGGTGGGTGTAGGCCAACGAGTAAACCAGCCCGCAGGGCAGGCTCAGGGGGAACTGCGGCGCGTCCGGTTTGAGGCGGAACAAATCGAATTTAATGCGCTTGGGTGGGTAGCAACCAATGTGCGGTTGACCAACGACCCCTTCTCTCCACCAGAACTGGAGGTGCGATCGCCTCGGGTTCGCTTTACGCGCCTGTCGCCAACCCGCAGTGAAATTGTGGCCCGCAATCCCCGCTTAGTCATTGACCAGAACACCTCGATTCCCCTGGTGCGGGAGCGGGTGATCCTGGACCGCCGTCGCCGTGACCCCAGTCTGGTGCAGTTCGCCTACGATGACGACCTGGGGGGATTCTATGTACAGCGATCGCTGGAGGTGCTTAACAGTCCGGCAGTTCGGCTCACGGTGACACCCCAGATCCTGGTTCAGCGGATCATTTCCGATAACGGCGGCAACCCCTTCGATGGCTCTAACTTTGGTCTGGTCACCCGCCTTCAGGCTGACCTGAGTCCTCGTACAACCCTCCGTGGTACGGCGGCCTTTACCAGTCTGGACTTGAGCGACGTGGAGGATAATCTCCGCGCCAGCCTACGGTTGCAGCAGCAGATTGGGACTGCTCTGGGAACCCATAGTCTGGCACTGGAGGCCAGCTATCGCAACCAGTTGTTCAACGGCTCCCTGGGGTTCCAGAATGTGCAAAGCAGTATTGGCTTTGTGTTTACCTCTCCGGTCATTCCCCTGGGCAGGTCTGGCATTAATCTGAGCTACCAGGCGGGCGCTCAATACATCACCGCAGACACCGATCGCCTGGATCTGCTGGCCCCAATCCGGGAGAATAACCGGATTGGTCTCACCCGCGTTCAGACCAGTGCTGCCCTCAGCCGCTTTTTTCCACTGTGGAGAGGTGAGGCACTGCCAGCAACGCGAGAGGAGGGACTGCGGTTCAGCTCCCGACCCGTTGTCCCCTCGCTCTCTCTGGGAGTTGGAGTGCTGGGGGTCAACAGTCTCTATAGCAATGGGGACAATCAGGCCAGCCTGACGGGGACAGTCAGTCTGGCGGGCCAGTTTGGCAACTTCGCCCGCAACACGCTGGACTTCACTGGATTCAACGTAACGCTGTCGCAGACCCTTCTGAGCGGCAGTTCTCCATTTCTGTTTGACCGGGTGGTAGACCAGCAGGTGCTCTCCGCTGGAGTTTTGCAGCAGGTCTACGGTCCCTTCCGGGTGGGCTTCCAGACCTCGCTGAGCCTGAATCGGGGCGAAACAATTGACACCGAATATATTCTTGACTATAGCCGCCGCACTTTCTCCATTACCCTGCGCTATAACCCGGTACGTCAGTTGGGATCATTAACGTTCCGAGTCAGTGACTTTAACTGGGGTGGGGTGCGCAACCGCTTTGACGATACACCAGGCCGAAGCACGGTCGAGACAGGTGTCGAGCGTTAAAGCAACCAAAAAGAAGCGTGCGTCCCCCAAAGAATTAGGTTATGGTGGGGTTACCCCTTTGCGATCAGGGAGCAGTCTTAATCTCATCTGTGCTTGCCGTTGTGGGCAACCCCGGCGATGATTCGTTCTTTCCCCGCTTTTTCCGGCAATGACCGATCAGGCCAGACTCGCTGCCACTATTGCCTCTGACCTATTGAGCCGCTACAGCTTTGACCTGGGCGCATTTTCATCTGACCAACTGGTAGACTACTGGCTGCGGCGCTATCCCGCTGACTGGGTGCGGGCTGCCGTGGTAGAAGCGTTGTATCAAGGACGGTATAAAGCAATTTCAGTGGGGCAAATTCTGGCAATGTGGGCACGACGGAACCAGCCCTTCTATCACTTCAACGGCGACTTTGAGCGGATGGTGCTGGGGCAGCAGGTAATGATACCGCTCCTGTCCCAGAGAACGCAGGTGACTCCAGTGAGTCAGTCCCATCTGGCGGGCAGTACTGTGGCTCAGGCGTCTCAGGAATCCGAGGGAGAACCGATTGCCGAACCAGTCGCTCCTCACGATTTTGCGGTGATTCGCAACGCCCCTGCTGTGAGCCGCGATCGCCCCCTCTCCTCCGATCTGGACTCTTCTCCCCCCGGCTCACCAGAAATTTGGGCGCGCAATGATGTCGCCAAGCATCCCATTCATCGCTTTGTTCCAGAACCAGAAGGCTCTGTTTTCTACGTTAAATTACGCGCTGTTGCCCATGATGAGGCATTTCCTGAGCCGCCTGCGGAACTTGCCTCGGAGTACGCGCTGACTAGCGAGGGGTTCTTACAAACTTGAGCGCCTCATACACTTGCTTCTGTGAAGCAGGAGAGCGTCCCAGGAATTATTGAGGTTCTTGTGGCAGTCGTCTCCCAACCGTAGACAATGACAGCTTCCGGTTGTGTGGTACCTTCGCGGTAGACCGAAAAGAACACACAACGGCAATCGCAGCCCGGTTCATCACAAAACATTTCTGTAAAAGCGCATCGCTCAGGCAACAAGTGTGAGATATCAGTCAATGACCTTGATCGCAATGGTAGCAGCTTTGTTTTGGGGCGATGGGAGGGCGATCGTAAAGCCCATCTGGAGGAGGTTCTAAATCCCGTGGCTCTTACCAATCACCCAGTGCCTCCGGAAGAACCTCGACAAACTTGACTCCTCCAGCGTCAGGCAAATGGGACGACCGTGGGGGCAGGTGCGGGGATTGCGGGTGGCCTGCCACCGGTCGAGCAGATTTTGCATTTCCGGGAGAGTGAGTGATGTGCCGTTGCGAATGGCGGTGCGGCAGGCGGTCGCCACCAGAGCAGATTCCATGTCGCCCCCCAGACTCAGCTCCAGCAGGGCATCAGCGCAGTCTTCTCGATGGCTCAGGGGTTCCGGTGCCGTGCGGACAGCCCACACCTGTTCACCGAAGGGTTCTATCTCAATGTCCAGGCGTTGCAGTTGTTCCTGTTGAGCGTGGGTGAGGCCGTTGAGCAGGACGGGGGGTTCCAGGGGGACGAGCTGCCAGCGATCGCACAACTTCTCATACAGCACCCGCTCATGGGCAATATGCTGCTCGATTAGACGAATGCCGCTGGGATGTTCCGCCACGATATACATGCCGTGGAGTTGGGCGATCGCCCTCAATCGTCCCGGCGATTCCGCTGTGAATGCCTCCGATTCGTCATCCAGTTGAATTGACCGAGAACCGTAGGAGCCACTGGACTCTGCGGTTTTCAGGAGTTGACCAACTCGCTCGGTGTAGAGGGCGTCGGGGAGCGTGGGGGCGTTCAGGTCGAGGGTGCGGGCGATCGCCTGTGACACTCGTTCCTGCCAGGTGGGTAGATCCTTAAGGTAGAGTTCGGCTTTGGCGGGGTGGCGGTTCCAGTCCACAGCGTCGGGGTGGAGACGCAGGTGGAGAAAGCAGACGGGATGGCGATCGCGCGGCAGTGTCCGGCGGAATCCGTTGAATAAGGTTTGCTCCAGTTCAGGAAAGCGTACCATGCGACCGTTGACTGCAACTTTGACCCAGTCGGGGCGGTAGCGGTGACAGCGATCGGGCAGACCCAGCAGCAGCGTCGAGGAGAGGTCGTCTGTGCCCTCGAAGGTGGTTTCTCTCAGGTCTCCCGGCTGCACCTCCCGCAGGAGCTGCGGCAGGATTTTCAGCGGTGACTCGCCTGCCCAAATCGAGAACCACTCGCGGTCATTTTGTTGCACCTGCCAGGTGACTTCGGGATGACACAGGGCCGCAGATTGAATGGTGAGCTGGACGGCGCGGAGTTGCTGCGGCAGCGAGGGCAGACTCTGACGACGAGCCAGCCAGTTGCCAAACAGGTTGTCGGCGGTGACAATGGTGCCGGGGGCGATCGCCCCCGGTCTCTCTCGCTGGGGATTACCCTGTGCATCATAGGACACCCACCAGCCGTCCACCGACGCCTGGAAGCGGCT
>JBIKWV010000508.1:0-4452 GCA_044356135.1 Elainellaceae cyanobacterium | reverse complement strand
GTCGGCAGGCATCATATCGACATTACTAAAATCTGTAACCCAACAAATTTTCACCCAGCGAACTATGCCCCACGGACCCAAATCCCACTGGGGCTTATCTTCATGATGTTCATTGCACAGTTCAACAACATGAGTAAGATATCGCTTACTTTGGTTCGGCGGTTTCTGAGAAAGAATAATCAGAGATCCTTTCGGCAAGTTGGAAGCATGAGCCTCTACGCCATCACCTCTCTTAAAATTAAGAGGGAAGTAGGAAAAAACTGGATATTCTTTATACGCCCAATCTGTCTCATCATTAATATTTTTGATATACGCCAAACGAGAAAAGTCCATTGTTTCACCTAGTCGATTGAGAGAAGTAAATAGCAAAAATTAGATCAGAACAACTATGGAACTTAAGAATCTTAGGCTTGCCAGAATTCAAGTCTAACAAACTACTTCACCACGAAAGACCAGCACTCTAACGACCCCGTTCACCCGCCGCTAGCAACCTTTCGGAGTCGCCGACCAACTTGATACGGTCGGTGTGCAATGGGATTGTTAGACTGAATCTCACCGATCACTTGTAACAAGGGTCACAAGGATTAAATTTTCACGACTCTGTTCTCACCATTACCAACTTGCATCCGATACTCGTGGCTCTATACAAATCTTGATTCAGGGCTTATTGGAACACCGAACCAGGTACTAAGTGTATCGGTAATTTCCTGAATCTCACGCTCTGAAAGATCCTCTGCCAACATATACCTCCGACCCCTATCGGTCTCTAGCCAGAGGCATGGATTTGTATGACCTCCTTGTGCTTCGCGCTTCCAAGGTTGGTAGACTAAACGAGTTACATACTTAACTGAATATGACCAACGGAAATTAAAAATCTTATAGTTAGCGACTGCTTCAATAGGAGTAATCTCCCAACTGACACCTAAATACGATCGCCAAAGGCCAGCAAGATTTATCATCAATAATAAACAGACAGACATGCCCCAAAGACCAGATATGCTCCAACCATCTTTAACCGGGACGAAAAATGAAAGTATACCCAAGACGACACAAAAAATAAGATCAAACATAAGCAACAGAAGAGGAAAGCCTTCTGGCTTGATGTCAACTTGAATCATTGCTTCGGTTTTGTTAATCAAAACCCTATTACTTACTATGTGAATTGCCATTGAGTGTCAGCCTTCAAACAAGTGATTTACATACGATTGGAATTGTTAAATTTTTAGTTGCAATGTAAACCTATATTCCCTTTACTATAGTCAGTCTAACTAGTTTGTAGACGGAACGCCGCAGTCTAAAACCTCCACGCAGGGCATATAGGCTGAACTACCACTGTCTAACCACCCTGAATCCGTGAGATAGGCCGATTCTAGTCTGTCTATTTCTCTCAGGCAAGAGATAGGCCGAATCGATTCTGCCCTAACGGTCGTTTTAAGGATCTTAGACAGAATCGATTCTGCCCTAACTAACAGATTTGGGATCTTAGACAGAATTCACTCTGCCCTAATTGCCAAAATCGAGTATTAGGGCAGAATAAGTGTGCCAGCTTGAGAATGGACGATTCACCGGATCAATTGCCCGGTCAACGGCTGCTTGTTGTTTCAAACGTCAGAAAGCGATCGCCCCCTCCCCTCAGACCTCGGAGGTTTTCAAAACCTCCGAGGTCTTTGCACACCCCCTACCGAATCAACACCACCATAAACTTTCCAACCGCGAACGGAGCCGGAATAATCGGGCTAAAGTGAACCCGTTTACCCCGAAGGGGGAACTGCTTCGCACCGCGCACCACCCCCTTCACCATCAGTTCATTCATCCAGTGAAGCACCTGTTCACGGGTGCCAATAATCCAAAGCTGTGGTTTTTCGTCAGGCGAAAGCGACAGCAGTTCGTTGAACTCTGTAGACATCGTATTTGTCCTCGCTAATGGCGTGGGCTTTACAGGAAAGGCTTAAGGCATGGTTGCCCAACCACTCGTGCCATCTGAAACTATCCCTCTCAGCGAAAGCTCATCGAGTTGACCGAAAGCTACTGCGGCACCAGATTCTGATTCGGCAGAACCAGAAGCGCATGAAACAGAATGCCATCCAGCAGTGCCAGCACGATCGCCCCTCCCATCGCACTGCGGAACCCTCGCCGCAGATCAATCAGCTTCAGGCCAGCCACCGATAGGAAAATCAGGTTGAAAATGCCGCCCAGGACACTGTAGGCCAGACTGACATAAGCGCCATAGTCCACCAGAAAGGCGCTGAAATAGAGCGCATTAATCGACAGCAGCGGGAAGAAGATGAGCGTGCTGAGCAGGAATTTGATCACGCCAAAAGTGAAAGCCAGCGCGATCGCCGTCTGGTTGCGATCGCACTTCACCCCCAGTGGGAGCTGAAACACAATCAACAGGGCGATCGCCTGCACCAGTACAAATCCAATCCAGAACCCCATACCCTCACCAATATCCCTACCCACTTTAGCAACCCGATCGCGGCTTTAGACTGGTTTTCATTGCACCGCAGAGGCACGGAGGACGCAGAGTCGAACCTTTGCGCCCTCTGTATCTCTGCGGTGAGCTTCAGAGAATCCATGGGCACAACCCCAAAATCACTAATTCTCCTTGCTAGACTGAGAATTACATGCCTTACACCGTCTGCTTCTGCAAGGATATCGCCCATGAGACTTTCCACCTTGCCCGATAGTCTGCTGATCTCCAACCAACTGCCTACCCTCAGCTACAGTGCGCGGCGCGATCGCTTCGATGAGTCCTGGGAAGCGCCCCTGTCTACCTTGCTGGGTCTGGGACGGGCAGCGGGGGCAGACTTCGTGGAGTTCTTTCTGGAGCGGGTCAACTATATTAACTGCCTTGCGGAAGACGATGCGATCACCAGCATTTCTCCAGCGCTAACGACTGGAGCCGGAGTGCGCGTGTTTCGGGGCAATGCCGACTGCTACGTCAGCACCAACGACCTCTCGTTCTCCGGTCTGAAAGCAGCGCTGGAAAAGGGGCTGTCGATTATGGGATTGCATCTCCCTGGCCCCAATGCCTTCGTGCCGGAGATCAACCTGGAACTGCTGCGGGACTACGCCACCAAACGCAGCAAAGACACCTGGCTGGAAAACTGTAGCTCCATTCGTGAGATGGGTGAAGTGCTGCTGGATGCCAATGTGCGTCTGAATGCTAAGGCCACCCATGTGCAGTCCCGCCGTGCCGTTTATTTCCGCGACTGGCAGGAAGTCCTGGTGGCCGCCAGCGATGGCACCTTTGCCCGCGACATTCGCCTCACCCAGTCCGTTGGCTACAACCTGCTCTGTGCCGATGGCACCCATCGTTCCTCCATTGGCCAGCGGGTGGGCAGCACCGGAAAACCAGACTTCCTGCGCACCTGGGACTACAGCGCTACCGCCGAAGAAGTGGCTGAATCCGCTGGAAAGATGCTCTACGCTGATTACGTTGAGTCGGGCACCTACCCCATCATCATGGCCAACGAGTTTGGCGGGGTGATTTTCCACGAAGCCTGCGGTCACCTGCTGGAGACAACCCAGATTGAGCGCAAAACCACGCCTTTCATCGACAAGAAAGGAGAAAAGATTGCTCACGAAAACCTCACTGCCTGGGATGAGGGTTTGTCCAACGATGCCTTTGGCACCATCGACATGGACGATGAGGGAATGCCTGCCCAGCGCACCCTGCTGATCGAAAACGGCGTTCTCAAGAACTTCCTGGCAGACCGGGCGGGTTCCCTGAGAACGGGGCATCCTCGCACGGGCAGCGGTCGCCGCCAAAACTACACCTACGCTGCCGCCAGCCGGATGCGGAATACCTACATCGCACCGGGCAACTACGAGCTGGGTGAGCTGTTTGCCTCCATTAAGAAAGGTATCTACTGCAAGAAGATGGGCGGCGGTAGCGTCGGTGCTACGGGACAGTTTAACTTTGCCGTAGATGAAGCCTATCTGATCGAGAACGGTGAGATTACCCGTCCACTCAAGGGGGCGACCCTGATTGGAGAGGCGAAGGAAATCATGCAGAAGATTTCCATGTCGTCTAAGGATCTGGGACTGGCTGCCGGGTTCTGTGGCTCCGTCAGCGGCAGTATCTACGTCACCGTGGGACAGCCCCACATCAAGGTAGATTCCATCACCGTCGGCGGACGATAGATTCGCCTGGGGTAGTGCCCTCACGCATCTTCACCCCCCTCAATCCCTCCTTGGTAAGGGAAACCCCCACCCCAGCCCTCCCCTTTATAAGGGGAGGGCTGGGGTGGGGTCGATTCGGGGTATGAGGTTATAAGGGGAGGGCACCTCTTGTTCCAGGCGGAGCCTGGAAACGAGATATCCGGTTAGTACGTATGTTACAAGAGGGATAGGAGAGGGCTAAGGCGACTTCTGGAAAGGAACTGACGCACTCTCCCTGGAAGATCCCCGGCTTCTTCCCTGCTCCCCCCGGAAAATCGCTGGTTTCTC
>JBIKWV010000507.1:0-4460 GCA_044356135.1 Elainellaceae cyanobacterium | reverse complement strand
GAGATGCAGCCAGAGCAGATAATAGAAGTGCAGTGATTCATGCTGCAACTACGGCTGAATGTGCATTAACAGACGGCTTGACACTCTATTTATCGAATAAACTTGCACCGGAAGAAATAAAAAGTGAGTTGAATAAGAACAAGATGTTAGGTAAACGTTTAGAACTAGCTCAAAGCTATGGCTTGAGTGTACCTTGCAATGCGAGGAAGTTTTTGCTGGAGCCACGTAATGCAGTAATACATGCAGGTAGTCATGTAACTCAGTCCATCGCATGGGAGGCTGTTAATATTGCCTCCGAAATTGTCAATGACTTTGTTTCCTTCCCCGAACATTGTGAAGAACCCACTGTTTGGTACTGCGAAGAGGACTACGAAGACATGACTTGATCCCGTAAGTTTTAGTAAAATTGCCTTTGCCTGCCCGGTGGACAACAGGCTACAGAGGCAAGGCGTATCCTCTTGTTGTGTAAGGTATTATAGAGAAGTCCAGCGAGGAAGCGTAGCGATCGGGAGTCAGCATATGCAAGCCATCCTTTTAAGCCGTGAAGAAGTTGCGCGTCGTGCAAAGCAACTGTACGAAAATGGCATCCGTCAAAAGGTCGAGGTCGAAGAAAATATTGGCAAGATGGTTATCATCGACATTGAGACAGGCGATTATGAGGTTGATAAGACGGGCTTGCAAGCTTCTCGCAACCTCAGTAAAAAGCACCCAAATGCTAGACTCTTTGGGATTCGGATTGGATACAATGTTGCCGTCTCCTTTGGTGGTGTCATGGAGCGTGTTGACAAGTGATTTCTGGGATTGTGACGAATCAACATGCAACGGTTGCTTTAACATTCTTGTTACCTAATGGTTCAACTATCCCGATTGAATTTGTCATCGATACAGGATTTACTGGGGAATTGTGCCTTCCTCTGGAAGCAGTTTCACTAATGGGTTTGACCTTTAGACACGATACGTTTGCAAACTTGGCAGATAACAGCGAAGTATCACTTCCCCTTTACGAAGCGGTTGTCCTTTGGGATGGCATTGAGCGAGATGTCTTGGTCATTGCGACAGGCAGGCGACCTCTGCTCGGAACCGCTTTGCTGGATGAACAAGAGTTGGTGATTCAGTTTACAGAGGGTGGATTGGTGACGATCGATGAATTGTAGGGGATTGTCGGTGAGTAGCAACGCAGGCTAACAAGTCGATGAAGCGGCGATTTGAAGGCTTTTCGCTTCGTTCTAGTTCTCTAGTCGCCGCTTATCTTAGTCGTTAGCCCGCTCGGTTGTCTATGGGGAGAGTGCAGCAAACTTATCGGGTAGTGTTCAAAGTCAAGCTTTACCAGGATATCCAAGGGGGATCGCACAATCCTCAAGAGTACCCTCAAGGGGAATTCAAAAGTTGGGTTACATCCAATAATCTCAAATGTACGTCTAATGTGCATTACCTGTAAGCCTTTACTGATGGACGCTTCAGAATTCGGCAGAACTCACGCTTGTCCGGTAATCAACGAAGCCATGCAGGTTTCAGACCTTAATTCACATTAGACGTAATGTGTGAACCCGTTACTTGCTGAAAAGGTGAAAGCGCTCTCATGTTACAGGCTCCTGAAGTGTTTACAACGGAAAGGCTTGTCTTACGCCGCTCTCGTCTCTCAGATGCAGAGGCAATCTTTGAATATGCCAGCGATCCCAAAGTCATTCACTACATGGATTATGGTCTTCGTACTAATGTCAGCGAGGTTGTAAAATCCCTTGAGAGCCGTCCAGCAGAATGGGAATCAGGTAGTTTCTCCTGGGTACTTACAGTCAATCCCGATGATCGCCCTATTGGTACGATCGGTTGTTGGGTAGAAGATCATGCGGCTGGTTTTGGTTATCTGCTCAATCAGAAATATTGGGGACGAGGTTATGCAACAGAAGCTGCTCGTACGGTTGTAAACTGGGCAATCAGCTTGCCAGAAGTTTATCGGGTTTGGGCAACTTGCGATACAGAAAACCTGGCTTCAGTAAGAGTTCTGGAAAAATGTAGTTTAGTTTGTGAAGGGAGATTGCGCTGTTATTTAGTTCGCCCTAACATTTCAACAATTCCTAGAGATGCATTCATGTATTCGAGGGTGCACGATGCAGCCTAACACTTCACGGCAGCGGACGGTTGAAAGCCGCTGATGCTGAGTTCGAGTTTATCTGCCGCCGCTGCATTTTGCCGTTAGATTGCTTAAGTTGCTGGTAAGGGCAGTTGTTGAAAGGTTATCTGTCGGTGCCGAAAATCAAGCCAACCTGATAAAAATTTGGCAGAGTAGAAAATAAACAAATGAACTCTTGCTATGTCGCCATTGAATCCGCCTCTTACCAAAGATGACTTTAATAATGCTTGTTGGCAGGATGTAGTCAACAGCAGTGAACGGAAAGATTGTCTCTCTTATGATGGTGTCTTCTGGAAGAAATCGCGAGAAGCACAAGAAGCAGGAAATCTTAGGGATCAAGCGGTGTTTGCAGTTCTGGCAGCAGTGACCAGCGCTGCTATTAAACCAGAATCAACCGAGGAGTTTTTTGCTGATATTTTCAAAAACCTTACAGATGAACAGCTAGACTTTCTTGCTGAAATTGCACCTGAAATATCAGACCCTGAACTCCAAGCACGAGTAGCAGATATTCTCTGGGTCAAACGTCGTGATTATCGAATGGCTCAGCTAGCAATTCCTGCTTACTTACAATCAGCAACCATTTTAGAAAATCCTGAGCAGTGGACTCACTGTGTTGACAGAATTGAACGGGTGAAGTGAACCCCTGGGTTCGGACAGCAAAATCGGACTTCTAAGACGATTCTTCTCTTATATCATAATCCTCCTTCTGTTGTTCATTCCATCTCATTTCATATTCACTCGGTGTTAGATATCCTAATGACGAATGAATCCTCTTCTTCATGTACGTATGCTCTAAAAACTGCCCGATCTGCTCATACGCTTCTCGGAAATTCCGATACTCTGATAAATCTACTTCCTCCTCTTTGATCGTCCGCATCAACCGCTCCGCATAGCCGTTCTGCCATGCTGCTCCGACCTCTGCCATGCTGATTTCAACGCCATGCTGCGCTAAACGCTCCACATAGGCGTTCGCCGCATACTGTACCCCTTGATCCGAATGATGGATCTCTGGTTTTCCCTGTTCTAACGCTTTATCCAGGGCGATCAGTGTCAAGCTTTGATCCATCCCTCGCGCCAGGTGCCACCCTCGAATCCCACGGGTGAACACGTCCATCACCACCGCCAGATAGACAAATTCCTCCTGCAAGCGAATGTAGGTGATATCGCTGACCCACACTTGATTCACCCGCTCCACCACCAGATTCATCACCCGATTCGGATAGCGCGGATACGAATGCTCACTGTTGGTCGTGCGTTTTCGCTTGCGGGGCGGCTTCCCTACAATGCTCAACTCACCCATCAACCGCAGCACTCGCTTATGATTCACCCCATGACCCTCCCGTTTCAGTTGAGCCGTGATGCGGCGGTATCCGTAGCGCGGATAGCGTCCCGCTACCGATTGGATCGCTGCTTTCAACTCGCTCTCATCCGCTTCAGTTGGCGTCGGTTGATAGTAGAGCTGGCTGCGAGGGTAGTCCAGTACCTGACAAATCACTGTGACCGGATACTCACTTCGCAGGTGCATCACAATCTCCCGTTTCACTCGACTCTCCAACGACTCGATGCTTTTTTTGCGATCTCCAACTGCATCGTCAACTGCCCCACCAGTCGCTCCAACTCGGCGATCCTCTCTTGGTCCGGCCCCCTCAACTCAGTTCGCTCGAACACCGTGAACGCTTGCTCTTTCAACTCCGTACACCAACGGTTGAGCAGGGTGCTGTTGAGCTTGTGTTCCCGGCACACTTCACTGGCTGTTTTCTCTCCGCTCAATACCGAAAGCACCACTTGTGCTTTGAATTCTGCTGTGTGTTGTCGCCGTTTGCCTACCATTGTCATTGACCTCCTCAAAACAAAGATACTACTCTTAGCTCTCTGTCCGAAATTAGGGGGTCATTACAGTGCGAATATGCGCCCAATGCTCAGCGGGGAAGTCGAAGAACGTTAGCAAGACATCTCGGTTTTTGGCTAGACAGGCGGTGGCCTCGACAAGAAGCGGGGGATCTTGCCTGGGTTGGGTTGCTGTCTTCTGTTCACGGCGATCGGGGCTTTCGTCAGCGATCAGATCCCCGACTTCTTGGGTAGTGGCACGGCAATTGTGGCTGCGATCCGAGTTTTGCCGGATAAATCACCTTCAGAGGGGCGTTAGTTGTACAAATTCCGTTGTTACCCTCTAATCTAGGGAGTTATAGCAATCCTATTTGATTTGTGAGAGGGGTACAGGGGGGGGTGCCCCTCTCACAAATCAAATAGGATTGCTATACAGCACTTTGCAAGCGCGTGTGGTACAAAGTTTTTGTTGAGAGCCGCGCTCCGCGCGGCTCTCAACAAA
>JBIKWV010000016.1:0-15076 GCA_044356135.1 Elainellaceae cyanobacterium | reverse complement strand
GCTCAGGACACGGGTATTGGTATCAAAGTCAAACTGACTGGCATCTGCTCCGCCAAGACTGTAAGTCAGGGAATCTCCTGCATCAGGGTCGATTGCAGGGGTGATTGCTCCTACCACAATTATGTTTTCTGAGACGGAGAAGGTAGCGGTGGGGATGGCAAAACTGGGGGCTTCGTTGGCATTAGTGACTGTGATGGTAATTGTTTGAGTATCGAACAAATTGCCACTGTCAGTAACCGTGACGTTCGCTGTGTAAGTATTGCTGCCTGCTGCACTCCCCGGAGCCTCAAAATCAGGAGGAAGCTTAAAGTTCAGAACACCTGTTGTTGTATCAATCTCGAATAGAGATGCATCTGCACCGCCACTGATCGAGAAGGTAAGCGTATCATCCGGGTCAAAATCTTCTGCCGTTACCGTTAACACTGAAGTTGTGTTTTCAACAACAGTTGCTGCACTACTGGAAGTAATAACAGGGGCATCATTCCCCTCTTCATCCACATTTGATACTGTGATCGTAAGCGTTTGGGAGTCGCTTAGGCCGTCGCTGTCAGTACCTGCGACTTTCACGATATAGGTGTTGTCGCCAGTAGCGCTTCCACGAGCTTCAAAGTCAGGGGCAGCCTTAAATTTTAGTGCTCCGGTAGTTGCGTCGATCTCAAATAGCGCAGCATCTGCTCCGCCATCTATCGAAAATGTGACCACATCTCCTGTATCGGGATCAGTAGCAGTCACTATTAGAACATCCGTGGTATTCTCTGCGACACTTGCCGCTAGGCTTAAGGTGAGTTTTGGCGCTTCGTTTACATTTGTTACAGAAACGGTAATTGTCTGCGTGTCACTCAAACCGCTGCTGTCGGTTACAGCGATGTCCACGACATAGGTGTTGCTGCCTTCACTACTCCTTGGTGATTCAAAGTCAGGGTCGGTTTTGAATTTCAGGACACCAGACTGTGCATCAATCTCAAACAAAGAAGCATCAGCTCCACCCGTGATTGAAAAATTAATGGCTTCCCCCACATCTGGATTGGTAACCACGATAGTTTCAACTGTCAGGGTATTTTCTTCTACGCTAGCAGTGTTGCTAGAGGTGATAACCGGGGCATAGCTGATGTCAATCAAGTTTGGTTGAGAGTTGCCTACCTGGGACAATACATCCCGGCCTTCTTTCAATTCAAAAGGCTGCACATTGTGGAGAATTGCCAGGTCAATTTCCTGATCCACGAGTACAGCTGTTAATTTTGTAGCTGTGATTCCACTACGAGTTGCTTTGATAGTGGTGACGTTAGGCAAGCCAGCGATAATGATGCGATCACGCGATACCTCAAAATCTTTAACTACTACCATTGCCGTCGGAATCGAAGCATTCGCCAGAAAGAAAGTATCGGAGCCAAGTCCACCCGTTAGTGTTGCACCCTCACCGGCAAAAAGAATGTCATCTCCCTCGTCACCCAACAACTGATCAGTAAAGACTCCTCCATATAAGATATCGTTACCCAGACCACCAACTAGCTTGTTATGACCTGACTTTCCTGAGGCATCGAGAATATCATCACCTGCTTCTCCAAACAACTGATTGAAACCATTTCCCTCAATGACTCGCAAGATATCATTGTCATCACTGCCAAAGAGTTGATTATTCTGTCCTTCTACAACCAGAAGTGTATCCTTCCCAGATCCTCCCTCCAATCGATTTTGCCCCTGGTAACCAGCGGCGAGCAGCAAGTCATCTCCTGTGCCGCCCGACAAAACACTCCGATTTCCGCTAACCAGCCGATCATCGCCTGCAAAGCCAAAAACCAGAGCATTATCCTGCTCACTTACCGTATCAAAGCGATTGCCCTCACCTGTGCCCCAAAACAGCGTCAAGCCAGAGTTATTGACAAGTGTTGTCTCAACTGACAAGCTGATTTGCCCAGCCACATTTGACTGGAATAAGATAAAAGGAAAACTCGCCCCCGGTACCAGGGGGGGGATTGATCCTTCTAAATTTGCAAGATCAACAAACCAATTCCCCGTTGCATCCACCAGTGTTGTTTTTTCTGACTGAGTCGATTGGGCGCTTTCAAAGCGCAGGGTGACAGTCGCCCCAGGTTCACCGATGCCAGTCATTCTGATGTCTACTCCTGATTCAATCCCATCGACCGTGACAGGATTGACCTGCGGCGGCTGCAAAGTCAGCGTCGCAGTAGATTCAATGCCAGAGTTAGGATTAACAGGGAGTTCAGACATACTTAGAACCTCGTGAACAAAACTTTCGGTCGTTGATGAGTTATCCAGACTGATTACAGGGGCTGAAGCGGTTGCTCCTCTGGAGAATGCCACCGACTGGTCGGCTCAAAACTCAGGCAAGCGAATTCGTAAATATGAATTGGTTAGCGTTGGTGATGCTGAGTAACGCTGATGTGACCCCTTCTACCAGCGCCACCCCAGCATCGCCGACCTTAATCAACGTGTTGCCATCCTGCGCTATCAAACTGACTCGTGCAGGTGCCACACTGCCAAAGGCCAGTCGATCGATACCCAGTTCAAAGTCCTTCACAACGTTGAGAGCATCGGGCAACGAACCCGCAACCGCCAGGTAGAAGGTATCTGCGTCGGCACCGCCCCACAGCAGGTTATTACCGTCCTGACCAGCAAACAGGGTGTCATTGCCCGTACCCCCGTAAAGGCGATCACTCCCACTCGATAGCAGTTCATCATCTCCAGAACCGCCATATAGTCGGTTATTCCCCCCCGAACTGGAAGCATCCAGGCGATCACGACCAGAACCACCAAATAACAACTGGTCACGGCTCTCGACGACACGCAACTCATCAATATCAGCACCGCCGAATAGCGTGTTCGATGCTGATGCTTCGAACACATGCAGGGTGTCCGCGCCATTGCCGCCGCTAACCGTAGTCCCCCCTACAGGACCAAGGGTTCCCAACAGGAAAGTGTCAATGCCGTCACCACCACTGGCATCAGTGTTGGATCCCAGGGTGATCTCATCATTCCCTCGTCCACTATAAATCTGAGCGTCGCGAGTCAGGCTGGTGTCGATCTCATCATCCCCGTCCCCAGCAAACACCTGACGACCCGGTTGAGTTTTACCCAAGATCATCTCGTCTGCGCCAGGGGTTCCCTGCTGGATGAGGGTGACCTTACCCTGGGGCGTTA
This sequence comes from Elainellaceae cyanobacterium, assembly GCA_044356135.1. Classification (GTDB taxonomy): domain Bacteria; phylum Cyanobacteriota; class Cyanobacteriia; order Elainellales; family Elainellaceae; genus CAZVXA01. The sequence continues at coordinate 11,917 of JBIKWV010000016.1, read as the reverse complement.
CCTCAAACTGACTGAGAATGCGCGGTGTCCGCTCCAGCACAGCGGTTGGATTCGCTAGCAGTTCATCTTCCCTATAGGTGTCAATCCCCCAGGTAGTGACAGTCAGTTTTTGAGTCACGGCATCAATCTGAAACTCTGACCAGCTATAAGCGTGGGCAACCACATAATCCCCTTGTAGCAACCTGGCATTAATTCGTCCCTGAGATTGAGGAAGGTTTTTGTCCAGACCAATGGGGTCATAGCCCGCAGGCCCAATCGCTAGATTTTGAAATGCAGCTTTGAGGAAGTCATCTTTGTCGTTGACGAGGTCATCCGTATCAGGCGCAATCGGCAGTTGCTCGTAGAAAGCAACCTGAGTGGACGACAGTAGCCCAAGGTTTTTTGCCGCATCAACCACCACCGGGCCAAAGGGTTGGTCATAACCCACTGAGCCTGTAGTGATTTCAAAGACTCCTGTCGAAATGCGCTCTCCACCTGGTACCACTTGATAGGTAAGGTTATTGACGAACGTAGCGTGAATATCAGCAGCCACGAAAACAACGTTTTCAATTCGGTTTGCTTCAATGAACTGAAGAATTTCGGTGCGTTCGCGGGCATAACCTTCAAAAGCATCCACATTGTAGAGACCCAATTCCTGGATCGGTTCTGGAACCATCACAAATTTCCAGGTAATACCATTCAGATGGGCTGTCAGCAGATCCTGCTTCAGGTCGTTCAGTTGAACGTCACCCAGAAACTGGCGATCGAGGGTGGCGGACTCGACGAGGAAGCGGCCCACATCGGTAGAATTGGTGACGTTCGGGGCGACCAGTGGTTTGTCACGAAATGAGCGTGTGTCCAGGATGAAAGTCGCCGCATCGCTGCCAAAAGTGTTGAAACGGTAAAGCTTTCGTTCTCCACTGGTACGTGGGTCTCCAGTTTCGCCATAAAACGCATCACGAATCGGATTGTATTCCTGGAATGCCTGAAGCCCATTCTCAAACAAGGTGCTGTCGTTGATTAGAGCGTTGGGATTATCACTTGGGAATGCGTTCAGAAAACGTGGATCATCGCTAATCCGCTCTCCACCCGAAAAGTCATTGGTTACTTCATGGTCGTCGATGGTGGCGTAAATGGAAGTAGAAGCCCGCAACTCTGCCCAGAAGTTTTGCCCGAAGCGATCGCCATATACTTCAGCATGTTTTGCCCGGTATTCGTCCAGGGTGATGGCCTGGTCTTTGGGAGTTCCGTCGGGATTCAAGACCGCCGGGGAGTCGTCATCAGCGTAGATTGTGTCACCGTGTTCAACAAAGAAATTCAGTTGTCTTGTGGGAACATTGGCGATCGCGGGATAAGGAGCAAGTTCTCCACGCCAATCACCCGCTACACCAAAAGTAAGCCCGCCCTGTTGTCCCAGTGGGGCAGCGGTGGTAAATCGTCCGGTTTTGCTGGCTCCAGCAGCATCAATGACACGATAGTAGTACGTGGTTCTGGCATCCAGTTCCGTGATCAAAACCTTAACGGGGAGCCTAATATCTGTCACCGTTGCTGTCGCGGTTCCTGCGATCGACCGAAAATCAGCGTCAGTGGAGTATTCAAACGTGACTAAACCGGGGAATGTACTCCGCGCCCAGAGAACAACAGAGTCCTGTGTGACATCGCCACTGGCGACACCATTCACAATCGATTGGGGTTGAGGATTGCGTGGATTGAAACTGGTGGTGTCAATTGTTAAGGGATTCTTGAAGGAATAGGCAACAGAGTCCCAGGGAACGAACTTGAAGTTGGTGCTGTTGTTTTCTAACTGCTCATCGTCCTGTACAACATTTTGTGGATCGTTTGCTCCATCTTGCAGAACCAGCAACCCATTGGGAAACGCACTTCCCAGCGAAACATTGATCACATCCAGACCATCGGACTCATTCACCTGATCGATTGCTCCATTGCTTCCCACAACAAAACTACCCAGATACTCATTAGTACCTGTTCGGCTGAAAACTGCATAGGAAGAATCACCCTGGCTATTGGCAATCAGGTAGCCCGTACCGTTTGGGCCGTAATAGATACTCAATCCTTCGATATCAGGTACGAGATAGTCTGCCCCGACGGGTTGGATAACAGTGAAGCGATCGCCCCCCTCTGGCTCTGCGGAGAAGCGTAAAATGCCCAACTCATTCTCCAAAGAAACGTACAGCAGGCCCAACTCTTGATCCACTACCAACCCTTCTGACTGTGAATCCTCCGGATCACCCGTAGGCACCGGCAATTCTAAAATCCTTACGACTTCAGCAGTGACATAGAATTTGTCAGTCGGGCCAATCTGTGGAATGAGTTCGATCTGGGCAACTTTGTTACCGCTGGCCTGGGTGACGAAGACGTAGCTTTTGCCGCTCACCGGGCTAGTGTAGGTCGCAAGGCCATAAACTGTCGCCTCACCATCATCTACACCGAAAACAGTTTTCAGCATCTCCGGGGAGGTGACATCGTGAATCTCTCCGGTTTCAGGGTTGATTTGCAGAATGACCAACGTATCGTTTTTGCGATCGCTCACTACCGCCAGATCGGTACGAAACTCACCCATGCGGCTCATGCCTTTGAAGCCGTAAACCAGATCCACATTGTTGTAGCGAATGTCACCAAAAGCAGCAGGACGGTAAGTCTCTATAATTTCGCCCTGGAGATTGAAGCTCACTAAACCACCATCTTTCAGCGTGGCAAAGACTCGACTCTGACTGGGATCAGTTGGGTGTACCCAGATCGCTGGATCGTCAGAATCCCCCGTTAAAAGGAGATTGGAGGCGGATAGTAGTTGGTTGGCTGAGTCCGCATCATCAACAGTATATGGTGTTTCAACGGTGGAGAGGGTCGCTGGCGTCGTTTTCAGGTCGAGTGCCAGAGCGATAAACTGAGTCTTTTGCGCAGCGCTGAAGTTATTGTCGCTGACGATGATAAGAGATTGACGACCATCGGGTAGAACCGGACCAAGGGCGATCGCTTCCAGGTTATCCGGCGCAATCCCCAGGTCAGCCTGAATATCCAAAATTTCTGTCTTTGTAACCGCTGGATCAATGTCAAAAGAACCTGGAGGAAGAAGTTCGTCGTCCACCTCAACGGGTTCTTCCCGGAACAGATCGGGCAAACTTAGTACATCCAATGCCCCCTGGGTATTGACCTGATACAACTTGACCGTTAGCCCCACCCCCGTCGCAAAGGTTCGCTCCAGAGCCAGGAATGTGCCGTTATTGTCCAGGGCAAGGAGTTCTACTAACCCGTTGTCGGCGTAGGCCGTGTCTGGAATCGGAGGGGTGGCAATTGCCTCAACTTCGTAAACAAACTCTGCAACAGGCTGCCCCGTGGACAGGTCGTATTTGAGAATACGGCTGAGGCTACCTTTGGCCACACTAGCGGCAGGGCCATCTTGAAATAGGGCGTTTTCTGTGGCGGTGTAAAGATAGCGCTGGTTTGGAGTAAGGGTGAGGCTTTCAAATGCCAAATTGTTGCGAATGCCGCTGCTGCGATCGGCAGTAGGCCGATATTTCTCTGGAACGGGTAACTCACTGATCTGTTTCCCGGTAAGAGCGAATTGCCGAACAAATGGATCGATCAGTTGGTTCGTATTGCCTTCGGAGGCAATGTAAAGCGTCCCAGTGCCTGTCAGGGCGATTCCTTCAGGATCAAGGAAACCATTCGGAAAGGGGTTGTCTTCCGCATCACGTAATTGAGTGACCGCCTGGAAGGTAATATCTCCAGGATTGAGACGACCATCGCTGAGATCAATGTTGAGTGTGTAGAAGCGAGCATTGGGCGTGCGATCGTCTGAGAGTGCATAAAACACCCCTTTGGCTGTATCGTAGGCAAGACCCGATAGTCCTCCTACTACGGTACTGTTAAATTCAGTTCCCGTTGGGAAAGAAACCTCACCCAGGAATTCAAAGCTACTGACTGTTTGGCGGTTCTGGTCGGCACCAGGACGAGCGATCGCCACGTCTGCATAAACCAGACGATGGTCAGAACTGGGAAAGGGAAAATCTCCCACGAGATTGAAGTTGGCTTCTTGTGCTGTAGGCCAGAACACTCCCGCATGCAGAATATCTAGGTTTTTGGAGGGCAACACGTAATCAGCCCGTAGATTGCCAGGAGTCCCATCAGCAAAGTCTGCGGTATCGTAGGCAGGATCACTAAGATGGGTGGTGTTAGCTTGCCCCTGGCGCTGAGCGGCATCATGGCCACCGAGACTATCTGGGGTAACGGATGTATTGACCAGAGGATGGTTCAGAAGTTGCTGAATGGCACCGGGAATGCTGTCGCCATCAAAGGGATCAGAGTTTTGATCACCCATAATCACAAATCGCGACCCTGCAGCCAGACCACCCGCTTTTCCGGTGTCATCGTAAATATAATCAGCGTCGTTGATGTAATCGGCCCAGAAGCGAATTTCATCGTAGTTGCGCGTACCGTTGCGGTCTTCTTGTCCATCAAAGACTGGAGGTGTGGGGTGACTGGCCAGCACATGAATGGTTTCCCCATTCACCTGAATGGGAATGTCCCAATGGCTCTTGGAGGATAACCGGAAGACATCCAATTCGGCAGTGCTGTACCAACTTGTGGTATTCCCATTACCATCAGCATCGCTGGGGTCAGCAGGCAACTTCGCCCCGGGCATGTCTTTCCACAAAAAAGTTTGGAAAGTGCGTACTCCCGTCTGATCAATAGGATATTTTGAGTACAGTGCCATCCCGTACTGACCAGGGTAAAAGCCAAACCCAAAGGCATCATCAGGACCACCAACAGTGCCATTGTTGTTCAGATCAAATCCGGAGGAAACCCCGGTATTTGACGGTGCCACGTAAACGTAGGGATAGTCAACTGGAGCAACTCCGTTCTGGCTGACACTCAGGTAATTGGTCTTAAATAGACCAGCAGCAACGCCAACAGCATCATAGTCAAATTCATTAATCAATAGAACATCTGGATTGACCCGCTGAATGATTTCAGCAACGGCTCTAGCCTGTTGGTTATTCGGGGTAAACAAATCAGCAACCAAACTACCCTCGCTGGAACGGTTCAAGGATGCATTGAAACTTGCAAAGCGAATGGGGGTAATTTTTGCAGACATGAATGCCTCGAATAAAGTTAAAGAGTGCTGAAACACAGAGATGGGAGTCCAAGCAATTTTCAGCCTGATGACTCAGACATGAAAGCAACTTTGGACTCCCAGATTTGACACCGTTATGCAAAGACGAACTGGTTCGAGTTGTTCACGTTCAGCAGAGCTGTAGTGACTCCCTCCACGCGAGTAACAGTTGTACCATTGACTTGGATCAACGTGTTACTGTTCTCAGCAACCAGACTCACCTGAGCAGCCGTCACTCCGCCCAGTGCAAAGCGGTCTACCCCTACTTCAAAATCTTGCACAACGTTAGGAGCATTGGGCAGTGATCCTGCCACCACCACGTAGAAAGTATCGGCACCCGCACCACCCCACAGCAGATTATTGCCGCCCTGACCGGCAAACAGGGTGTCATCGCCCACACCGCCGTAGAGGCGATCGCCCCCACTCGACAACAAGGTGTCATCACCAGAGCCGCCGTAGAGGCGGTTATTGCCTCCGGCACTGGAGGCGTCAAGTCGGTCATTGCCAGACCCACCAAACAGTAGCTGATCCTGACCTTCCACCACGCTCAGGGTATCGAAACCAGATGCACCCAGAAGCATATTTTGCCCGTTTGCTTCGACAACGGTGAGGATATCTGCGCCATCACCGCCATTGAGGGTAGTGCCACTGGCAGCTCCCTCCACACCCAGGATGAGGGTGTCAATATCTGCGCCACCATTGACATAGACACCGCCACCCACAAGAACAGTATCCTCGCCTTTTCCTGCATAGACAGAAACGTTGTTGGCTTGATTGACTTCTACCCGATCATCTCCATCTCCAGCGAATGCCAGCCTTGGAACAATCAGCGTGGTGTTGATAGCCAACTCATCGGAATCGGAAGTGCCCATAGTTAGTTCAACTGATGTCCCTGGCTCTATCCCAAACATTGTCCGGTACATGAGCTGATAGATCTCGGTGTTGTCCAGCGTGCTGGGTAGCTGCTCAGCATTCATTCCGTAAGCTTTGGAAACGATGCTACCAGGGAAGTCCGGCGTACCAGCCCAGACAACCCCAAAATTACCCATCGGACCATCAAAGCTGTTTGCAGAAGTAAAGGGCCTCCAAGGAGCTTCTGGTGTACCTGTGCTGCCATTGACACCATCCAAAACTGCACGGTTAGTATTAGTAGTGGTGGGGTTAACGCGAATGAATGGCGCACTAGGCTCAGTATCCGCCAGTGTAGGGCTAGTGGTAGAGTTGCCAGAGGGACGGGTATAAGGCTCGAATTGGAAAACTTGCAATCCGCCAGCATCGCTATCGGCGGCGGTAATTACCAATGTGTTGGGATCTTGGGTGTCTACATAGTTCATTGCAACACCGATCGCGGCATCAGCGCGGCGGACACCTTCGATAGTACCAACGGCATTGTTGTTATTGCCGAAATTATCCGTTCCTTCTTCTTCAAGAACAACAAAGAACCCGTCTGGATCCTTGCTAACAAGCTTTAGAGCCGCCTCCAGCATCTCAGCAACTGTCGGAGCAGTCGCCACATAAAGCGGTAGGGGATTGTTCGTATTGAGACCCAGAGATTCTTCCCGGCGATCGTCAAATGTATGATCCGCTGCAAACACCCCCAGAAGCTTGCTGGGAGGGTTGGCGCTATTGACCACCGCATCCATCTGTTCTTTGGTGTAAACCACCGTATAGCCCAGGGACTGAGCCAGATCAATCAGATTAATGTTGGGGCGATCGGCAGGGTCATTGAATGCTGTATCGATTTCTGGGGTGACATGGAAGCCTGTCGTCCCCTGCGGTAACAAATAGACTTCGCCCCCCGCCATGATCACATTGGTGCCAGAACGGATCACCTGCTCAGCAATTTCTGCCGTTTTATCCCGAGCGCGAATACTATTGCCATCCCGGTTCGTAGTAGCGGCTGCAAATGCTGCAGTGCCAGGTTCACCAATGTGCCCTGATTGGATCAAAGCTGTCGCTTTACCTGCTTCGATCGCTTCTTCCAAAATGGTGTAACCCACTCTACCAGAGGCAGGAGTCACTAAACTATTGTCTGCGTTGAGACCGAAGGACTCATTGAACACCTTGACCCCATTGGCATGGGTGACAGCCCCCGCATTGGAAGTTCCGGTTAACTGGTTGTCCATGTGCCCCAGATACACTCCGGCATGGGACATCTTATCCCAGTTCAAGCGACCATCTGGGCCTAAGTCAACATTCCGCAGCGCCATGAAGTGCGATGGGCTGGTGCCATCCGGGTGGATGAAGATGACATTCCCCGTCTCACGAGTCGCTTTTGGTGCAGGAGTGGGGTCTGGGTTACGAGAAGTCAGTTCAACATTAAACAGCGTCTCGTACATTAGCTCGTAGATTTTGGTGTTGTCCACCGTCGCGGGTAGCTTTTCGGCATTCAAACCATGCGCTTTAGAAACGATGGAGCCGCTGAAGTCAGGTGTACCAGCCCAGGCAACAGCAAAATTGAAGACATCACCATTGGCATCAGGTGCCGTGGTGTAAACGGGTGAACCAACGCCGTTTTGACCGTCCATTGGAACGTTACGACCGGAGGTTGCATCAATGGGGTTATTGTTAATGTTTCCTGCATTACCCGCGGCTAGGGGATCACGCACCTGCAAACCACCTGCATCACTATCGGCAGCCGTAATAATTAAAGTGTTGGAGTGCTTTTCTACAAACCCCATTGCCACTCCAATCATGGCATCGGTACGCCGCAGTGCTTCTAGCGTTCCTGAAGCATTGTTGTTGTTCCCAAAGTTATCTGTTCCCTCCTCTTCCACAATGGTGATCGAGCCGTTGTTGAAGTTTGGATGGTTCTCCATCAACTTTTGGGTCACGTCCAGCATTTCAGCAATTGTGGGAGCATCTGCCCGGTATCGAGGCAAACCTTGCGCTGACAGTACCTCTTCTGGGCGATCATTGAATGTGTGGACAGGGGCAAATACTCCTAACACCTTAGTGGGTGGCGTTGGTTGGCTCAGCAGAGCATGCAGTTGATCTTTTGTATAAACGACGGTATAACCCAGGGACTGAGCCCGAACAATCAGGTTTTCCGTCGGACGCTGCAAAGAACTGGTGCTGATGGCATTTAGTTGATTGGCAGTGCCGTGAAAGCCATCAGTTCCGACAGGAAGGAGATTGAGTTCTCCACCTGACATGATGAAATCGACGCCCGACTCAATGACCTGCTTTGCAATCGCTGCTGCCTGGGCACGGGGAACGATTCTTGAGCCATTATTTGGGTCGATGATCTCTTGTGTCTTAGCCACAAAAGCAGCGGTTCCTGGCTCAAAAATCGCTCCAGATTGGACAAGTGCCGTTACTTTTCCTGCGTCTCTCGCAGCCTCCACGATTGTTTTATTGCTGCCATCTAGGGAAGTGATAGGGGTATCCCCTGCCTCAAAACCAAATGACTCTGCATAGACCTTTGCTCCCGTCGCATGGGTAACAGCGCCAGCATTGGATGTACCTCCTAGCTGGTCTTCCATATGCCCCAGATAGACCCCAGCATTGCTGAGCTTGTCCCAATTCAACCGACCATCGGGGCCAAGATCCGCAAAACGAGCAAACGCAAAATGAGATGGGCTAGTGCCATCAGGATGAATGAAGATAACGTGGTTTCCAGTGGTTAGTTGAACCATCTTTTAAGTACCGAAATAGTGTTCTAAGAATGCTGATCTGACGGCAAAAATGACTTTTACATCCGTAGTATGGAAAGAGTTTATTGACACCCAACTGCATCAACTAAAAAAATTGCATTGATCACCTCTTACATGAAAACAAACTGGTTTGGGTTCTGCTCGTTCAGCAGCGCTGGAGTGATTCCTTCCACACGAGCAACGATCGCTTCGCCAACTCGGATCAGAGTGCTACCATTTTGAGCCAGTAGACTTACCTGAGCGGCTGTCACTCCCCCAAGTGCAAAGCGGTCTAACCCCATTTCAAAATCTTTCACGACGTTGGACGCATCAGGCAGCGAACCCGCTGTCATCAGATAGAAGGTGTCGGCACCCGCACCGCCCCACAGCAGGTTATTGCCGCCCTGACCAGCAAACAGGGTGTCATCGCCCACACCACCGTAGAGGCGATCGCCCTGATTAGACAACAAGGTGTCATCCCCCGATCCGCCGTAGAGCCGATTGTTGCCCCCGGCACTGGAGGCGTCGAGTTGGTCATTGCCAGACCCACCAAACAGCAGTTGATCCTGACCTTCCACCACGCGCAGGATATCGATACCAGATGCACCCAGAAGCATATTTTGTCCGGTTGCTTCAATCACAGTCAGAGTGTCTGACCCATCGCCGCCATTTAAGATGCTTGCATTGGCAATTCCATTCGTGCCTAGCACTAATATGTCGTCTCCCGACCCGCCACCAGCAAAAGAAGCACTGGCGACCATCAATGTGTCAGTGCCGTTGCCTCCAAAGGCAGTAACATAGGAAGCCTGACTTGCATCTACAACATCATCGGCGTCCCCAACGAAGATGCTTTTCAATGGCTGTCGGTTGTCTAACACCAAATCATCTGCTTGGTCAGATCCAAAAATCAATGGTTCTGGATCAAGTGGCGCACTGGTAACCCTGCCCTCCGCATTGACCAGCAATAGAACCTCGTCACCATAGACTCGCCGTTCGGTGCTAACCAGGTTATAGGAATCGTCCAGGATGGGAAAGTTGTAGACGGGCGTCAGTACGACTTTAGCGGTGGCCCCCCCAGCAGGATTGAGCCGCTCTAGATTAACCTCCAGGTGACCATAATGCTTCCCCCCATCAGCAAGTTGGGGGACACCATTGATCACCTGCCAGAATTCAGGTTCGCTTTGATCCGCTGTCCACTGACTCAACGGGTTGTAGTTCAGTAGAGGTTTGTCCAACCCGGAACCCGTTCGTTTCTGGCCCCGCAGACCATCTCCCGCAACACCCACATCAAAATAACTGACACCAATTCCATCCCCGTCTTCATCGACCAGACTGCGTTCAAACATTTCACTATGTCCGGAGAAGACTGCGGTGACCCCGTACTGTTCAAACAGGGGGTGATATTGCCGCATGGGCGTTCCACCCTGACCAGTGGAGAGCGCGTGATTCATGGGCTGCCCATGTTCGCCACTGCTGTAAGGGACATGGTGAAACTGAACAAAAATAATCTGACCCTTTTGGCGAGCATCCTGAAGCTGATTGATAGTCCAATTCCACTGAGGACTGCCGGGATTAAAATCGGCCAGATCGGTGCCGCCCGCAGCTTCGTACTGAGTGCGAGTGTAGTTGTCCTGGGTGTCGGTTCCAGACGCGGTGTATTCTGTACCCGTCAACTTCGGTGGTTGTCCATCGCCACCATAATTCGACCGTCGGTCATCGGGTTCCCCATTAGAACTGTCAAGAGTAATAACCGTGATGGGGCCGTAATCGATTCTGTAATAGTTGTCCTGATGGGCAGGCGTGCCGTTGTCTGGAGCATCGAAATAGACATGATACTTTTCTCGGCCAAACTTGGGACCAAAGCGACCATCAGCGTCGGTGCCGTAGCCTCCATTCAACGCTCCGAAGTTTTCCCAGTTCCCCAATGCTGGCAGCATGGGATATTGAGACAATCCGCTATCGTACTCTCCAGCATTGTGCCGGAAAAATTCGTCCCATCCTGGTTGGTAACCACCGCCCTGCACCAGATCACCCGGCATCAGCAGAAAGTCTGGATTGCGGCTATTCACAACGCTCAAATTACGGCGATAGCCTTCCGTTTCGGTCATTGCGTAGCGCAAACTCTGAGACGCACCAGCACCGCTAGTACCGAACCGGGTTGCCCACTGACTGCCGCTCAATGCGGGGCGGCTGCTCGAATCGGCGGTGAAAGAACCCGGTTGCCACTCACGATTCGTGATACGACCTTGAGGTTCGGTTTCGCTGTCGGACATCGCCATAAACCGAATACTCGACCAATCAGTAGCAACAGGTGCTGTTTTGAACGTTGAGGTGAATGTGCTAGTTCCCAGTTTGACTGTGTAGGTATAGGTCTGACCGGGTAGCAGCCCACGCACATCAACCGTGTGCTTGTAATTGTTGTCGCTGATGAGCCATGAGCCAGACTCTAATCCAGTAATCGTTTGATTTTTCTCAGCCGTAGTATAAGCTAGAGCTGGCTCGAAAGTAGTATTGCTGAGCAACGTCAATGGCTGGCTCAAGCCGGGACCTGTGACAGTCAAGCTACTACTCAGATCCTGCTCTGTAAACCAGGTTATATACACACCATCCGACGATGGATTTTGAAGATAGGGATTGACCCGAAATACAGACATTTTGTAGAACCTCAAAGGCAGAGATGCAGTCCAGTGATTACTCGTTTGTCACTCACTTGGTTTAGCTTCATTGACATCAACAATGTGGAGCAGGCCAAGAAAAGTATGAGCCGCAAGAAAAATGATTGTGCCGAAGTAAAGTTTCACCACGCAAATACTTCAAATCTCAAAGAATAGTCGAAAACAAAAATTGTTTCGAGAGTATTGTGAATTGGAGTCAATCGAAAAACTCTGAGAATGAGCCAATAAATCATCCGTACCAGAGAAATAAGGCTTTTTGAGATCTTGAATTATTTGGGTAGGAATAGCAACAACAAACATATTAGGGTTGTCAGATCATATGTAATCAGCATAAAAGTTGAAACGCAAATTGGAAGTTAAGGCATACCATCTCTTTGAATAAGAATCGTTTAAGAGTGAAAAAATAAGTAATTTCCCTTGGAGTTCAAAATTAGAGGATGCTTGTAGTAAGTGATAACACTGCTTTCTTTAAAGAATAAATGTAGAAATATCGA
>JBIKWV010001086.1:0-4463 GCA_044356135.1 Elainellaceae cyanobacterium | reverse complement strand
TTTCCATTCAACTGATTTCCCCAGCGAGTGGGGACTTTCCCGAACACGGTAGTCAATATATCAGTTCTGTTGTTTCCATTCAACTGATTTCCCCAGCGAGTGGGGACTTTCCCGAACACGGTAGTCAATATATCAGTTCTGTTGTTTCCATTCAACTGATTTCCCCAGCGAGTGGGGACGAGCATCCATGCGGATCTCACCCTGGAATTCGTCAAGGTTGTTTCCATTCAACTGATTTCCCCAGCGAGTGGGGACATTAATGGCTTTGGCGACTCCTGCTTAGACTTCTTGCAGTTTCCATTCAACTGATTTCCCCAGCGAGTAGGGACGAATAAAAGCACTATGGAACTTCTGGGGCTAAAGGGGAGCGTTTCCATTCAACTGATTTCCCCAGCGAGTGGGGACCTTACAACTTTTGAAATGGAGTTGAGTGTCTTAACTGACACGTTTCCATTCAACTGATTTCCCCAGCGAGTGGGGACGATCGCAAGGTAGCAGACGCAGTGATAGGGTCTTACAACGTTTCCATTCAACTGATTTCCCCAGCGAGTGGGGACTTTCTCACGAGTTACCGAGGGCGATCGACCAGTGTAGTTTCCATTCAACTGATTTCCCCAGCGAGTGGGGACTTAATTGTCAACAATAAGGGACGTAATGAGTTAGCCGAGTTTCCATTCAACTGATTTCCCCAGCGAGTGGGGACTGACTTATGGGGGCGAATTAGGCAACACCTTCCTGAGTTTCCATTCAACTGATTTCCCCAGCGAGTGGGGACGTCTCATGATTTATTTGATGAATAACTTACCCAATAGTGTTTCCATTCAACTGATTTCCCCAGCGAGTGGGGACTTGATCAAGGAGGGCGCGATAGACGGTCGTCTAGCAGTTTCCATTCAACTGATTTCCCCAGCGAGTGGGGACCGGCCGCCGCCGCGCAGGCCGTTCCGCCCGGCGCCGGCGGTGTTTCCATTCAACTGATTTCCCCAGCGAGTGGGGACACTACCGAATGGGGATTGAGTAATCGCCCTCCTGCAATGTTTCCATTCAACTGATTTCCCCAGCGAGTGGGGACCTTCAGTGTCAAAGCCTTCTACCTCAGGATTGCTGATGTGTTTCCATTCAACTGATTTCCCCAGCGAGTGGGGACCCTTCTATTGAAACCCACTCCCCGTAAGGTGTCCAGAGGCAGTTTGCGAGGGATCGGAAAATTTGAGCTGAAACGAACTGAAAAACTGCCTTCAAAAACGTTGAAAAGCTCTCCCAGAGGCATATCGAGGGTTCCAACGAAAGAATGCGGGTTTCGGGCATTTTGGCGATCCCTCGCAAAGCGTTAGAACAATTAGGGACACTGCTATTTTTCCTAAACCATTTTCCTGTTCTACAGGGGGGAAGTTTGTAAGATTTTGCTACCGAGGTACAGCCAAACGACCATTCCCCAGCAACCAGAGCGATCGCCACCTCCACTTTTGGACTACTGAAAATTCTGCACAGCGTAAATTCTTCTTCCCGCTGGATCTACGGCAATTCCATAACCGACTCTGGTGTATTGAGAATTAAGCAAATTGGCACGATGGCCATCACTGTACATCCAGCCCTTTTGGAATTTCTCAACAAGCTCCCAATTGAGAATCAGGTGGAATCCATCACCATCATACTGAAGCGCAATGTTCTCCCCTACTCCACCCTGGCCACCAACCGCAGCTAACCTGTCAGTAGGAGTTCGCCCTTCAGGGGTGACATGATCGTAGAACCGCCGCGCTCTCATGTCATCTGCATGAAGTTGAGCAGCCTGCGCCAGCAGAGGGTCTTCAACCAGTGGAGGCAGTCCGTTGATTTGGCGATCGCGGTTAATCAGCTTCAGTGCAAGACTCCGCAGTTCAGGCAAAGACCGTGGAGTCGCGCCGTCCCAAAAGGTGACCTGTGGCTTGCCGATCCTCCAGTCAACTCCCCCATTGCCGTTACTGGGAAAGGCAATGTCCCTTGAGGCTAAGGCTACACCGATAACAAGGAGCGCGATCGCTGGAAAGTATTTCTTCCAACCACGAGTGTCAAACTTACGATACGAGCGCCGGGTTGAGTACCGCATAGGATTTCTCACAAACCCACTAAAGAAATTGCATCAGCATCAAAAATACAGACTAAGAACTTAGATGCTTGCGACTTCTGTTAGAAGAACGCCTGCGAATTGCTTCTAGCATTCCCCAACTGATAAGGAAAGCGATCGCCTCTCTATCACCATTGCGGCGTTCATCGTGTCCAATCGGATTCAAGTATTCCGATTGCGAGATTCTCTTTCAATCCTTTGCCTGATTCGTTCCTGTCTATGCTATGCCCATAAACTACAAGGACAGCCTTCTCAGCAGTGTTTCTTTTATCTGAAGGGGTATATCGAGGGTTGCCGCTCCGTTTCCAGTCAGGACGCCTTCGTCTCCTGCCTTCAAAGTTCCAATCTGAGTGCCGTTCTCCAATCGTTTCGCAACTGGGAGGTTGACCAGGAGCGCTTTGGCCTCGGCACTGTCGCCCTGGGCTATCGAGGCGCGATTATTGGGTTGTATTGGTCTCGCAAGACCTGTACGAAAAGGCTTTGCCGTTCTAGTCAGGTTGTATTGGGGGGCGATCGTGTTATGGATGGCGATCGCTCTTTATCTTGTGTAGCTACTCAAGTTATTACACCAAGATGGCGATCGCTCCCTCCTCACCTTTGGAACCCACCGTTGTCGTGGGTCAGTTTATCAATGCTGGTTTCTGAGTCTGTTGTGGCTGAGCTTGGCTCGCCTGGTGAATGTGCCTCGCCAGGAGTTCTGGGAAATGCGGTCACCATTGATCTTGAGGTGTTCCCAGAACTCCGTCGATTTGCCCGCTGAATCCTGCTCTAGGCGTGGGCTTCTGGAAGGGGCCTTTCACGACCACTTCCCCGCGAGGGGACGGAAACGAGTTGATCGCTGACCGCGCACTCGAATCACTCTACGACGCTTTCACGACCACTTCCCCGCGAGGGGACGGAAACCTGACCCCAGGCTTCAGGGACTGGCAGAGAAGATGCTTTCACGACCACTTCCCCGCGAGGGGACGGAACTCATTTTCTTGTGTAACGATTCCGCAGTGTTACACAAGTTTTTTGCGCCCATTGCCTCTTGAAAAGGCGGATTGCTGCGCTATTCTGGGAAGCTCATCATTCCAGTCGCTTGCTTCCCGAACTATGTGCCTCAGTCGGATCATCTTCTCCTCGACCAATTGACGCTGCTGCTCCAACTGCTCCACCTGCTCCACCTGGCTCCCCCGCTCGATCGCCCCCCCGCACCTCCCCAACCACCCGATGCGACAGGTGCTTGGTTTTGACCTTTGGTTGCCCTGACTTCCTCCGCTCCCCAGTCAACCAGCGCAATTGGTAGTAGGTATACTGCTTGCCATTCTTGGTCTTAACATAAGGCTCAATCCACATATCCCGATACACCTCCCCCTCCTGCTCGATCGCCCGAATCTCACGACTAATCCGATCGCACTCCGCTTGCAGCTCACCCAGAGCATCCAGATAATCCCGTATCCATCCAACATCAATCCTCGGCAAGGGCGAGATTTTGCCAAAGCCAGTGGCAAATTGGCCAAAACCGATCGGATTGATGCAGCCGTTTTAGCGCACTTTGGAGAAGCAATCCAACCGCCAATTACGGTGTTAGCCAGTAACGAGGATCGCACGTTGCAAGATACGGTGACTCGCCGCCGTCAGTTGGTGGAGATGTTGAGTGCGGAGAAAAATCGTCGCAGCAGTCTGCGAACCAAGATGCGGGAGAATGTGGATCGTCACATTGAATGGCTAGAGGAACAGATTGAGGAACTCGACCAGGAAATTGAGCAACTCAGCCAAGCACAAGCGGAATGGCGATCGCACATTGATCTACTCCAAAGTGTGCCAGGAGTCGGACCTGTGATCGCCACCACCTTAATTGCAGCCTTGCCGGAACTGGGCAAGGTCAGTGATAAACGGATTAGTGCCCTGGTAGGGGTTGCGCCGTTTAATCGCGATAGTGGCACGTTTCGCAGCAGTCGCACGATTTGGGGAGGGCGAGCGAATGTGCGAGCCGTACTTTATATGGGAACGCTCACTGCGGTGCGATTTAATCCGAAGATCAAAGTGTTTTACGAGCATCTGCTGGAGCAGGGAAAAGCCAAGAAGGTGGCATTAGTGGCTTGTATGCACAAGTTACTTCGCATCCTCAATGCCATCGTTCGCGATCGCCAACCCTGGCAAGTTTCTAATGCAACGCCATGATCTGCGATCGCTAACTCTGACCCGTCTCCAGGAGGGGCGATCGCCAATGGTCGTTAAAGCAGGAGCGATTCTCTGCGAGACGGTAAAGCCGATCGCCAACCCTATTTAGGATGTTGGCATTGCTACTTTGTCCCTCTAATTCATGGAATATTGATCGTCGTCAAAGTCTCAATTTCTTAATAAAGAATATTGT
>JBIKWV010001087.1:0-4464 GCA_044356135.1 Elainellaceae cyanobacterium | reverse complement strand
GATTGAGAGGGTAAATGATATTTTAGACCTACCTACAATAGATACTGTGTCAATGCCGCAAATACATGATGAGATTTTGATTAATAATCCTCCTGATTTCCAAAGGATTCGTTCCTACATGAGTGAAGACAATAGTATGGAACTCGCTTACTCGATCACGGAAGCGGCTACTACAAATGACCGCTCCCCTAAGCTATACTGGTTTGCAATTTCTGCATTTTTCTTGGTTCTAACATCTCTTTTTACTCAGAATTTAGCTTTTTTGCTTTTGGCCTGCATGCTTATTTTACCTTGGATTGTCAGTAGATACAAAACACGAAAAAGGTTTTAGGATAATTTATAGACTGATTCCTAACAGGTGAAAATCTTTATTGTTTTCAAGAAATCCTAGAGGGGAAGGCTAGATATGAGAGACATAAGCGCCTATAAAGAGACTGGTGAGAGAACAATTCAGCAGGTAGAACCTGTCCTCCAGAATTCATCGTTCCAAGAAGATTGGGTGCCTGTCGGTCTCCCTGCATGCCTTCGCCGTCTTCGAGATGCTGCTAAGAGGACAGTTGAACTTGCTTCTTCTCCTGTCAAAATTGGTGTTATGGGCGAATTCAATTCGGGGAAAACTCTATTAATTGGTAGCCTGATTGGTTTCGCTGATGCACTGCCCACTAGCGAAATTCCTACCACAGGCAACGTTACAGCAATCCATCTAACTCAGCAAACTGATCTTCAAACAACTCAATTTGGTTCAATAACAGTAGAATATCTCTCCAGTGCAGACGTGACTTCTTGCTTCTTCTTCATGTTAGAAGAGGTTGAGAAACGTGCTAAGGCATCTGGAGTCTCTTGTTCGCAGCTTGCATCTTTGAAGGGTAGCGGATCTCTCGAGAATGTACATCTAGAAAATCTGTTGCAATGGAGTGGAACAACTTGGAATGAAAGTAGAAATCTCGAACTTCGTTACCTTCTACGAGAATTAGTGCAACTGATTCAAGCATGCCGAGCCTATGGTGCAATGCTGAGTGGATGTCGATATGTCGTAGATAAGGGAACTATCGAAGAAGGATTGAAATTGCCAATTTCCGACGACATTCAAAATCTTAGTTTTACTCAAGTTTCTAACGAGCTCGTTCCGCTTCAGAATCCGCCCCAACAGTTGACACCCCGATTGCTTCAGTTGAGCTTTCCACTAATTAGGCGGGTAGAGCTAGAAGTTAAAGTCTCCAAGCAAATTTGGGATTTGACTGCTTTACGAGAAGTGGATGAGTTTATTCTTTTAGACTTCCCTGGCTTGGGAGCGGCTACTTCAGGAGTGAGAGATATGTTTCTCTCATTTAACGAGCTTGCTGATGTTCAAACGATTTTAATACTATTAAATGCAACAACTCCTGGCAACGATCGTGCAAACCGTATCTTAACTATGATGCAACAGCGGCATCTTGGACAAGATTTAAAAGACCGAATTTTAGTGGGTATAGGACGATTTGACCAATTACCCTTAAACAATGAGGGAGGGCAACGTGCCCTTGACGAGTTGATTGGTGAGTTCGATGAGGGTAACCCTTTTGAGAATTCGCAGTTTGAAGAGCTTCTGAGTATGAGTTCTCCTGCAGCAGACCTTCCACCAATTACAGATGTAGATGTTCTTTCAACACTACCTGTTCTAAGAACAACTATTACTGCTGCCCAATCGCTCACGCATCATAAAGAAAAGATTGTTCTTTTGTCTCCATTATTGGGGCTAGCACATCAAGCAAGACAATTTACGAGCATACAGGCAGGAAGTGATAAATTTCTAACTGATTTGCATTATCCAGGTTTCCTGAATCAAGCTAAGGATATGAGCGAGAAGTGGGGAAAGTTAGGAGAACGGCTACAGCAGACTGAACCTCACAGTACTTTAGCTCGGCAGTTTCATGATTTTTCCCAAGATGGAGGGGTAGCTCGATTACGTGAGTTACTACGAGAACACGTAGAGAGTCATGGCTTGAGCCAACTAAAAGAAGATGTCAGACGTGCAGGTGAGACGCTGAGTCGAGAGCGGAATAATTTGAAGGAGATTCTACATGAGATTCCAAATGTTATGCCCGTTGTAGATAATCAAGCTGTCGCTGAGCTTGGGAAAACTGTGAGAGAGCTAATGTTAATCTATTCAGAGCAAAGAGAAAGAATTGCCAAAGAGCCACTTCGAGACCATAATCAAGTATTCGTTAGTAAAGTGGTTTATGACGAGTTGGCGTGCAGAGTTTTTCAATGGGATCAGTGGTATTCCTTATTTCAAAGAACTGATGAAAATGGTATAATTAGGCCTCCTGATTCTACAAATTCTTTGACTGACATAGATGATGGACTTCAACATTTGAAAAGCGAAAGCAGTAGAATTCCAAACACAAGTGAGGATTTTTATCCAGTCTTTAAGCAAACGCTTCAGGAGATGGAACATTTCGCAAACGAACGTATTCGACAAGCATTAAAAAGTTTGTTGAGTGATTTTTCAAAGAAGATAGAAGCTTCTCGCTCCACCTTGGAAGAGTACCTACCAAAGGACAAATATGATGAGAGAATTAACCGAATTGAGACGAAGCAAAAAGCTGCTCTGCTCAGACTTTTTTTCGGAATTGCCACTCATCCTGAAAATATGCAAAAAGCACTTCTCAATGTGGATAAACTTAAGGAAGATAATGCTTTGTCAGCTAAAGCTGACAAGTTATATCCTCTACCTCTAAAGGGTGGGGACTATAGGGAGCGAATTTTTGATTGGGGGAAAAAGCATGGTAAGTCTGATCGCATACCTGCAGACAACGAGATTCTGGTTCTGCGCTTAAGAGATGAATTTGTTGCTTGTGCCGGTTTGCATCTTGTTGAGCAGGTAAGTGAGATCAATAAAGATATCAATAGGAAACTCAAAGATTATCTTGGGCAAATTATTGAGGCACTTCAGCAATTGTCAAAAGATGAAGAGCTATTTAGAATTATTTTTTCAGAAGGCTCTAGATCTCAAGCTTCTGTTCACCCTCTAAAGGTTAGTCTTTCAGCTATTGCAAATAGTTCTGACTGAACACTCTGATCATAACTACACAAGGAAATTTTGGTATGGCTGTTGAAATTCGCCTAAGCCCTTTGTTTATACTAAGTCAACCTCAAGGCAATGAGGGTAGTTTAGAACTTCCGAAGGTTGAGATTTCAAGTAGTGGCACCAATTCGCCTTATATTTCACGTATTACCTGCACAGTTAACGGGCTACCATCTAACCTAGCCCAAAAGATTCAAGCTTCTTACCCAGATTTTCATACTAATACACCACGAAAATTGGACCAGAGACCGCAACGTCTTAAGCAGGATGTTTGTAAATGGGCTCAACCCCTTCCACCTGACGTTGATTGTACGCTTCAAGTCAATGTTCAATATTTTGATTCTGATCAATCTCTGGATAAACCTGTATTATCGGCTCCAAAAAATGTTGCCGCCTCTTGCCATTTAGTTTCCTCTGATTCGCTTAGGAAAACTCCAGCCATAAATGACTCAGGCGGACTGCTGGTTACTGAAAGTTCACACTCTACTAAAGCAGGTATCAACATTGAAAGTACCACCCCAAATTCTTCTAGATTGGTTAAGGAGTTTCCAGGTTGGCTAGCTATAGATTTTGGCACGTCAAATTCTACAGTAACACTGTTTGATACTCGCAAAGTGCCATCCCTGAAGACTCTACCTAAGGAGCAGGAGGAGAGACTGCGTGAGCACCTGATGCAGTGGCTTAGCCTACCCGCTAGTGAAGCTTTACCAGACGTAGATTCCGAGACATGGGAAAACTTCAGGAAAGATGTTAGCTTTTCTGGCGATCGTCTTCTCCTATCTATTCGACAGCTTGAGCTTGTTACAGCAAGTCAATCAACAAATTTTCGACGCGCATTAAGTAATAAGTTAAATCAGATTTATCATCAGGTCTTTCGAGTACCACCTCTAGAATGGCAAAGCTTAATACCCGTTATTTTAGATCCAACCCGTAAAGCAATTGAAATTTCTAGTGAGCTGGAGATTGCAGATTTTGGCGACCCCTTAGAGGTAAATATGGGGGAGCGTGCAAATAAGAATCGGAATAAGGCATTAGCAGAGACTGACCCTCAATCTAGCGATCAGATTAAGGGAAAATTTCATCACTCACCTAAACGTTATTTAGGTGAGGAGCGCGATTTTACTGTTATCTTGAATGGAAAGCAACAGAAAGTAAACGCTAAGCAACTAATACAGTCAGCTTGGGCTCACCTTGTGAAATTGACGGACGATTATCGTAAAGATAATCCGGGAAGATTTGCGGAAGGGCCTTTCGACAGGGTAGTTGTAACCTATCCTACTAAGGCTTCTCCATCTGTCCGTCGCGATATTGATACGCTATTCCATGAACTAGGCGTGTCCCAAGTTCAAACTGCTTATGATGAAGCAGTTTCTGTTGCTATATTCTTCCTCTGGCGC